>JAZKXQ010000378.1:0-5382 GCA_045611725.1 Oscillospiraceae bacterium | reverse complement strand
CAAGCTTTTGAAAAAGCTTGACCAAAACTTTTATTTTTATTATCTTGTTTTCTTCAAGTAATCAATTTTACTTAATATAAAATACGCTTTCGAGCCAGTAAATAACATATTTTATTTAGCTTTATAACGAAATGGGAGTCGGCACTGCCGACCGAATTGAAGTTTTTTGATAAGCTTTTTTTAAAAAAGCGACCAATTTTTAATCACAGATTTTTGGCTCAAATTGGTTAAAAATCGTCAAAAAATGCTCTGAAAATTCTTGTGATAATCCAGAAAATCTCAAAAAAAAGTTTTCAACATTTAACCAGAATTTTGTTCTTAATTTGTTCATAAAGTTTTCAACATCGATTTTTAAAAAATGTTGAAAACTCGAGTTTTCAACAAGTTTTCAACATAGTTTTCAACAGGAAATTTTTAGGCTGTTGAAAGTTTTCAACATATATTGAAAACTGATTTAAACTTCGTAAATACGAAAAAAAGAGAGGAATTTTCCTCTCTTTTTTACTGTTAAATTATTAAAAATATTTCCTGAAAAATGTAAAATCACAAAAGACTGTTGAAAGTGTTGAAAGATTGTTGAAAACTTTGTTGAAAGATTATGACAATTCTGTTAAGAAAACAATTTGTTCATAATTAAAAATGTTGAAAACTTGTTGAAAAAATGTTGAAAACTTTACTGGTACGTGATATTTTATGTTCGAAATTTGTGATTTTCCTTCCAAAAATTGTTTATCACAAAAAATATCATAATTTTATTAAAAATATTATATTTTTAATGTGGGTGATGTAAAAAATTTTATCACAAATTTCCAAAAATTAGTTGACAAAGACTTCATAAATACATCTTACAGCCTGTTCAAAATCACAAGAATTTACAGCCACTATGATATTAAGCTCACTTGAACCCTGGTCAATCATCTTGACATTTATTCTTGAATGTGCAAGGGCTGCGAATACCCTACACGCAGTACCTCTTGTCTTTATCATACCTCTTCCAACTACTGCAAGAAGTGCAAGGTCGTGCTCAATTTCAATATGGTCTGCATTTACTTCCTTTTTAATATCAGAAATAAGCTTATTTTCTATACCTTCAAGACAAGTCTGGTCTACAACTATTGTCATTGTATCTATTCCTGATGGCATATGTTCAAAATTTATTCCATATTTTTCGAGTACTTCAAGTACTTTTCTTCCGAAACCAAGTTCCGAGTTCATCATAGCCTTTTCTATTGTAATAGCTGAAAAGCCCTTTTTACCTGCAATTCCTGTAATTGTATTCTTGCTGATTTCATCATCATTATCATCAGCTACAATCATAGTTCCTTTATCCTGAGGGCTGTTTGTATTTCTTATATTTATCGGAATACCAGCAGTTCTTACAGGGAAAATAGCGTCCTCGTGAAGAACAGTTGCCCCCATATATGAAAGCTCACGAAGTTCTTTATAAGTAATTGTCTGGATTACTTCAGGATTATCAACTATTCTTGGGTCTGCAATAAGAAATCCTGAAACATCTGTCCAGTTTTCATATATTTCAGCCTTTACAGCTCTTGCAATTATAGAGCCTGTAACGTCTGAACCGCCTCTTGAAAATGTCTTTACAGTACCATTGAGAGAGATGCCATAAAATCCGGGAATAACTGCATTTTCAACATTTTTTATTCTATCTCTTACAGCTGATATTGTTTTTTCAAGCATAAATGAACCATTATCATCAAAGAAAATTACATCAGCAGCGTCAATAAATTCATATCCAAGATAAGCAGCAAGAATTATACCATTGAGGTATTCTCCACGGCTTGCCGCATAGTCACGTCCTGCCTTGCCTTTAAGACAGTATTCTATTTCTGCAAACTGTTCTTCAAGTGAAAGGTCTATGCCCAAATCACTTATAATTCCGTTGTATCTTTCTCTGATTTTTGAAAATTGTTCTGTAATATCGCCATTTTTACTTGCTGTTTCATAGCAGGAATACAGCATATCAGTAACCTTTATATCTTCCTTGAATCTTTTGCCAGGTGCAGAAGGAACAACAAATTTTCTTTTTTCATCTGATTTGATAATTTCTGCTACTTTTCTGAACTGACCTGCATCAGCAAGAGAACTTCCACCAAATTTTACTACTTTTACGCTCATAGAGAACCTCCGTAAAATAATATTTTTGACAGCCTGAGCTGTTATTTCAACATTTATTTTTTAAAATGTTGAAAAAACGTATTTTATATGATATAATTAATAAATGCTGGTTTTATACGCTTTTTCGGCACTTTAAACTGAAAGGAGAAGTTGTTTTTATTGTTTAGAAAGGCTTTATGTACGCTTATAACGGCAGTTATGTTATCAGGAGGAGTTACTGCCGAAGCTGTATCTGTTTCAAGGGTATATGGCGACATTACAGGAGATAATTTGTTTGATATAAAGGATATATCGGCAATGGCACAATATATAGCCTCGGGTGATGAGGCTGAAGAAATACAGAATATCGATTTTAATTCAGATGATAATGTTGATATTATGGATTTTATGATTATGAAAAGAAGTATTTTAGAGTATGAAACAGGCATAAGATTTGGTTTTCCTATCTGTGACAAGGAGCATACAGAATATTATTCTGATGGCATAGACGTATCAAAATGGCAGGGAATTGTTGATTGGGAGGCTGTAAAGGCTTCGGGTATTGAATTTGTTATGATAAAAGCCGGGGAAGGCATTGAGGAAGAAATAAATTTCCGTCAGAATATTGAAGGAGCATTGAATGCAGGGCTTCAGTGCGGTGTTTACTGGTTTGCAAATGCATCTACAGTTGAGGAAGCACTTCTTGAAGCAGAGGCTTGTCTTAAAACTATTGAGGGCTATCAGCTTGAATATCCTGTTGCATATGATTTTGAATACAGAACTCTTGACAATAACCCTGCAAAAGATAATCCACAGCTTATCAGTGAAATAATAAACGAATTTCTTACTTATATACAGAAAAACGGGTATTATCCCATAGTATATTCAAATCTTGATTTTCTACAGAATTATCTTGACCAGAGTCTGCTTAAGGATTTTGACTTATGGTATGCAAGTTATAAGACAGAACTTAATTATGAATGTGCAATATGGCAACATTCCTGTACAGGCAGAATTGATGGAATAACTGAAAATGTTGACCTTGATATTTCATACATTAACTATCCCGAAATCATTAAAAAATATGGCTGGAATGGCTTTTAACAGCCTATTTTCCGAATATTTTCTTGAAGAATCCGACTTGCTTTTCGGATTCTTTTTCTTTTTCGCTTTCTGTTTCCTGCGTAGATACGAGAAGAAGCTGATTATGTCTGTGCAGTTCCTGTTCATTGGCAAGTCGTTCATTGAGATTTGAAAGCTGAAGATTTTTTTCTGCAAGTTCAGTTCTCAGCGTTTCTATTTCTTTTTTAAGGTCGTCTATATGATTTTCAAGCGATGTTACAAGCTTTTCTGTGGTATGATTCAAAAGCTTTGTTTCAAATGAAACAGGCTGTATTTCTGCCTTTGGCTGAACAGGTTCAGGTTCGGGTACAGGCACAGGTTCCGGTTTGGGTTCTGGCTTTGGCGGCTCTGGTTTAGGTTCTGGTTTAGGTGGTTCGGGGGCTGGTTGTGGTTTGGGTTCTTCTTTTGGTTGAATTTTAGGTTTGTTTTCATCGTTTTCAGCATTATTCTGTTCATCTGTAAAAAGTTTCAATGCATCAGTACTGATAAGTTTATATTTTCCATCAAATTTTATGTATTTCTGAAGATTACTGTCAGGCTGACTTATCCGTTTATAAACTGCCTGAGTTGTAATGTTGGCAAGAACTGAAAATTCTTTAATTGTGACAAAATCCATACTAAATCGCTCCTTTTGGTTGGTTGGTAACTGGTTGCAAGTTAGTTACCAACCATATTATACAACCATTCAACCAAATTGTCAATAGGTTGGTAACTAAAAAAAAGTTGGTTGGTAACTGGTTGCAAGAAAAAAATGGAAAAAACAATGGTTGGTTGCAAGAAGAAATTGGTAAAAATAATTTGGTTGCAAGAAAAAAATGGTAGCATTTTTTTGATTATAACATATAATATTGATGATTAAAACAGTATAAATATGTCAATGATATAGTTACAGAAATATTTTGTTTATTAGGAGTGTCCAGTTATGACAATAAAAAGGGGAGAAATTTATTATGCAGATTTAAGCCCTGTCATAGGTTCGGAACAGGGTGGAGTAAGACCAGTACTTATTGTTCAGAATGATATTGGAAACAAACATAGTCCAACGGTAATTGCTGCAGCGATTACAAGCAGACGTGAAAAGGCAAAACTTCCTACTCATATTGAACTTAATGCGTCACAGTATGGACTTGCAAAAGATAGTATAGTTTTACTTGAACAGATAAGAACTATTGATAAAAGAAGGCTTAAAGAACATATAGGAGCATTGGATATAACATCGATGGATAAAGTCAATACAGCATTGTCAATCAGTTTCGGATTGTCAACAGCTAATTCTTTACAAAGTTAAGTAAAATATTGGTTCAATACAATTAATTTATTGAAAAATCTGTATAACAATATTGTTATGCAGGTTTTTTTATGATATAATGTCAATGTAAAATAGTTTTTGCAATGATGTAAAATGATTTTGGTAGAATAATCATCAGATTTCTGCTATTATTAATTCTGTCAGGAGGGAGATTAAATGGAAATTGGCAATCAGATTAAAAAATATCGTTCGGAATTGAATTTAACTCAGGAACAGTTGGCTGAAAAAGTTTATGTCAGCAGACAAACTGTATCCAATTGGGAAACAGGAAAAAATTATCCCGATATTCATAGTCTTTTGATGCTGAGTAATCTTTTTAATATATCTCTTGATGAATTAATAAAAGGAGATGTTGAGATTATGAAAAAAGAAATCAATCAGGAGGAAATAAGAAAATTCAATTCTATTAGCAATGTGTTTTCAATATTATTTATATTGTGCATTGTTACACCGATACCATTAGTGAAGTTCTTAGACTGGATAGGTTTGGTAATATGGAGTGTATTGTGGATAGTTGCAGTGTTTTTTGCTTTTAAAGTTGAAAAAATCAAGAAAGAAAATGATATTCAAACCTATAAAGAAATTGTATCATTTATGAAAGGGGAAAAACTTGATAAAATTTCAAAGTATAGAGAGGAAGGCAAAAGAAACTATCAAAAGGTAATTGTGGGAGTTTGTTGTACTATTATAGGACTTATCCTTGGAATTATATGTAAAAGGTTAATGCTTTAATTGGTGAATTTTGGTGTTTTGTACTGAAGTTATTGAGCCAGTAAACTTTGAATTTTGCTTAATCTTGTAACGAATTAAAAGTTTTTTGCCTACTTTTTTTCAAA
>JAZKXQ010000377.1:0-8675 GCA_045611725.1 Oscillospiraceae bacterium | reverse complement strand
AAGATATGCCATCTTTTTAAAAGAGTAAGACCCCTCAAAGACGATGAGGTAGATAGGTTCAAGGTGTAAGTGTGGTGACATATTAAGCCAGCGAATACTAATAGGTCGAGGGCTTTTCCTTTTGCAAAGCGTCATAAGATACAGGTTCTCAAAATAGTTTGCATTCCCTCTCAATGTTTTTTATTCAGTTTTCAGGTTGCCTGAAAAAAAGTACTTGACAACGATGGCCATTTATGATATACTTAATAAGTAAGGTTCATATATGCACCATTAGCTCAGTTGGTAGAGCAACTGACTCTTAATCAGTGGGTCCTGGGTTCGAGCCCCCGATGGTGCACTAATCAATGGCCCGTTGGTCAAGCGGTTAAGACTCCGCCCTCTCACGGCGGCATCACGAGTTCGATTCTCGTACGGGTCACCAGCCGAAAGGCGAAGAGAGAGGGAAGAGAAAAAATTAAGAAAATAATCGGTGTCATTAGCGATGAGGTTCCACCTGTACCCATACCGAACACAGAAGTTAAGCTCATCAGTGCTGAAAATACTTGGTTGGAGACGACCTGGGAAAATAAGGCGATGCCGGTATTCAAAGGAAAGAATAAAAAATTCTTTCCTATATATTCCTCAATAGCTCAGTCGGTAGAGCACTCGGCTGTTAACCGAGTTGTCGTTGGTTCGAGTCCAACTTGGGGAGTTTATAATCCGAACACATTATATGTTCGGATTTTTTATTTGTAGATTCTTGATGATATTATAAACAAAATCCAGAGAAGAAATTAATTGCTTCTCTGGATTAAATTTTATTTTATTAATTCATTTACTGCATCAGTTAATGCCTGTACCTTGTCTTTTCTTTCCCAGGCAGCACCTATATCTTCACGTCCCATATGTCCATATGCTGCAAGTTGTCTGTATTGAGGTTTTCTGAGAGAAAGCATCTCAATAATTGAATCAGGTGTTAAATCGAATACCTTGTCAACAGCCTTGGAAATAATATTCTCATCAACTTTTCCTGTTCCGAATGTATCCACAAGAATTGAAACAGGTTTTGCAACACCTATTGCATATGCAAGTTGTATTTCACATTTTTCAGCAAGTCCTGCTGCTACGATATTTTTAGCAATATATCTTGCTGCATAAGCTGCTGAACGGTCAACTTTAGTCGGGTCTTTTCCAGAAAATGCTCCACCGCCGTGTCTTGAATATCCACCATAAGTGTCAACAATAATTTTTCTTCCTGTAAGTCCGCTATCACCCTGAGGGCCTCCTGTAACAAAGCGTCCTGTTGGATTTATATAGTATTTTGTATTTTCATCAAGCAATTCAGATGGAATAACAGGTTTTATAACATATTCCATAATATCTTCCTTAATCTGTTCAAGGGATATGTCAGGAGAATGTTGTGATGAAACAACAACAGCATCAACTCTTGCAGGTTTTCCATCAATATATTCAACAGTAACCTGACTTTTTCCATCTGGACGGAGATAAGCAAGAGTTTTATCTTTTCTTACCTCTGTAAGTTTAAGAGTAAGCTTATGAGCAAGTGAGATAGGCATAGGCATAAGTTCTTTTGTTTCGTTACAAGCATATCCGAACATTATACCCTGGTCACCTGCACCTGTTTCTTCTGATTTGTCAAGTGATTCATCAACGCCCATTGCAATATCCTTTGACTGTTCGTCAATTGAGGTAATAACTGCACAGGTATGACCATCAAATCCATATTTTGCCCTGTCATATCCGATGTCAACAATAACATTTCTTGCAATTTTTGGAATGTCAACATATGCATTTGTTGTAATTTCGCCCATACAGAGAACCATTCCTGTGGTTACAGCAGTTTCACAAGCAACTCTTGCTTCCGGGTCTTTTTCAAGTATAGCATCAAGGACTGCATCTGAAATCTGGTCGCAGATTTTATCAGGATGACCTTCAGTAACTGATTCAGAAGTAAATAACTTTTTAATCATAATTTTTCGCTCCTTTTATATATTTTTGAAAACAAAAAGCATTCGGATTTACCGAATGCTGAATTTTTCATATTGAAATCCTCATCTTTCGGATAATACCGCAGGATTTAGCACCTTTACTTTAAAAAGTATGGTTGCCGGGCTTCACAGGACCTGTTTCCTCCACCTCTCTTGATAAGGTTATTAAATTTTCCTGTTTCAATTATATCATTTATAGTGCATTATGTCAAGTATTTCAAAACTTTTTTAATTGAGGAAAAAATATCTTCTCTGCTGAATGTTGAAGAATAACTGTATACAGCTATTCCATCAATATTTTCCTGTTTCATTGCATATTCAATCTGACGTGCAGTTATATCATTGTCAGTTATCCATTCATTTATTCCATCTCCTGCCCACTTGTCCTCAAGACCTATTTTATATGTGCATACTCCAGAAATAAGTTTTGCAGATGAAGTAAAATTACACCATTCATTTAATGTATTTTCATAAGGGCAGGTACTGTTTTTAAATCCATAGTAAAGCTGAGGGACAATGTAATCACAGTAGCCTTTTTGAGAAGCCCATTTTTTAACATCTGCATATTGTGAATTATAATTTGTATCTATATTTCCCTGTGGGCTTATCCCGAAAAGTATTTCTGGATTTACTGCATTTATTGTACTATAAATCTGACTTACCATAAGGCTTGTATTCTTTAAACGCCAATTCTGAAGATTTTCTTCTCCGGATTGTTTGAATGCAGGTCTGTCAAAATTTTCATCAACAGTAGGATAAAAATAATCATCTATATGAATACCATCAACTTTATAATTTTCAACTATTTCAAAAACTCCAGAAGATATAAAGGAGCGTACCTCGCTGTATGCAGGATTAAGATACCACAGATTTTCTGAATTGACTATATATATGCCATTTTTTTCAGTATCATCAAACCACTGTTTTACCTTATATTCGGAGGACATTTTTTCAAGCTGTTCAGTTTTCTGAACTCTCATCGGATTTATCCAGGCGTGAAATGAAAGTCCAAGTGAATGAGCATTTTCAATCATTATTTCGAGAGGGTCAAAATCTGAATTTTCAGAAAAAAATTCGCCACGTGGAAACAGTCTGGAATTATAATAAGCGTCACAGTGTGAACGTATATGAACATATACTGTGTTTATTCCAATTTCTTTGGCATTGGAAAAACGTTCATAAACAGCTTTTGAAAATTCTTCTTTGGATTTATTGAAAAGGATTTCCTTATAATCCATAGACGGAAACCACATAGCATACTGTTTATCATAGTTAAGGGGTGTGTATGTGTCATAATCTACGGGAATTATTATGTTTTCTTGTGCAGATACATTTTCTTTTTTTTTATTTTCATCAAGTTTTATTTTGTTATCTGAACTGAAAATACCACTTTTAAGCAGAAGAAATGCAGATAATCCTGCAAGTAAAAGAAATACAGCTCTTTTCATTTTATATCCCTCCATAGTTACAGGATATGAAAAAAGGGATATAAATATGATAACGAGCTTAAAATTTGTGTTAAATATTAAAATGCATACGTTTTTTCAGAATATTACTGAAAATCATAGCAGTAATTATGGAAATTATATCTTTAACTATATACGGAAATGATACTATAAAGAATGAAGTGTAAAATGAACTTTCTGTAATTATGGAAAACCATATAATTCCACATATATGTACAATTGAGAGTCCTGTAAGACTTATTGTCAATGACAACATACGATTTTTTACTTCACAGGATTTTCCACAGAAATATGCAAGAAAAACAAATCCTGTTATAAATCCTCCTGTAAGTCCTGAAACAACGGATAATCCACTTTTAAAACCTGTAAAAACAGGGAATCCGAATGTTCCTGAAAGTATATATACAATTACAACAATCGCAGAATTTTTCTTTCCAAGAATAAAACCACATAGCGATATTGCAAAAGTTTGCATAGTAATTGGAACTCCAGATGGCAGAGGTAACGAAATCTGGGATAATATTGAAATAAGTGATACAAACATACCATTAAGTGCTATATTTTTTGAATTATAAATATTATTTTTTTCCAGAAAACCACCTCATTATACTCATTTTTACATTTATTATAGCAAAATTTTTCAATTACGTCAACTTCAAAAAAATACAAGGTTGACAATGTGCAATATTAATGAAAATATAGGTATAAATGATTTGTATTTATGCAAATTAGCCGAAATTTTGATTTTTAGCCTCTTTTTTATCTGTTTATATGTATCTTTTTATAAATATGTCTTGATTTTTTTTGCTAATTGGTTTATAATTAATTTAATATGAAAAAATTGTTGTCTTTTGAAAATTGGATTAAAGAATATTACAATTTTTACAATCACTTTAATCAGAAAGGTGCTGAAATTTATGTTTTTTGATTCCATTCAGTTCAAGGCTATGGAAAGCGGTTTATCTGCCCTTAATATGAAACAGGAAATTATTACCCATAATATTGCAAATATTGATACTCCTGATTATAAAGCCTATGAAATAAATTTCGGGAATATGCTTGAACGTGCTTATGAGGCTGATATGATGGAAGATGAAGAAGACAGAGATAAAACCACTTCATACGATTTTAAGGCTAAAATTACAAGAACTGATGATATATCAACAAGAGTTGATGGAAATAATGTGGATATTGATGAACAGTCACTCGAACTTTATAGTGCATACCTTCAGTCTTCAGCTATTATCCAGAAGATGAATGCTAAAATATCCGATGTGCGTTATGTTCTTACGCAATCTAACTTTAAGTAATATGAAAGGAGATTATTAAAATGGCGTTTCTTAATTCACTCAATACTATTGGTTCAGCACTTACAGCAGAGCGTTTCAGAACAGATATAATTCTTCAGAATATAGCTAATCAGAATACTACCCGTACTGAAAACGGCGAACCTTATCGCAGAAAACAGGTTATTTTCCACGCTAATCAGCAGACATTTGATGAAGTTCTCAGTAATGTTACAGGTGGAGGCGTGAGAGTAACTCAGGTTGTTGAAAGTCAGGAGGATTTTAAACCTGTATATGACCCTGACCACCCGGACGCTGATGAGGACGGATATGTTCTTTATCCAAATGTTGATAATGCAGAAGAACAGATTGACCTTATGGAAGCTTCAAGAGTTTATGAGGCAAATGTAACTGCCCTTTCAGTTGTAAAGGCTATGGCTGCAAAGGCTCTTGAAATAGGTAAGTAATTTTCAGAAATTTCAGAAAGGATTTGATATAAATGTTTATAGTTCCACTTACTCCTATGGCAACTCAGCTTGACGGTGTTTCGGGAGTTGTAGGGAATAATAAGCCTCAGAGCGTAGGGGAAACCCTTAAAAATGAAACAAAGTCATTCGCTGAATATCTTATGGATTCGGTTAAACAGGTTAAGGAGCTTGAAGCAGCTTCCGACCAGAGTGCTTATGACCTTGCAGTAGGAAACAGAAATGACCTTGAAAATGTTATGATTGAATCGGCAAAGGCTTCAACTGCTGTTGAGGCAACTGTTCAGATTGTTACAAGAGCTGTCAATGCTTATAAATCAATTGTTGAAATGCAGATATAAAGGTTAATTAAAAATAAAAGATAGTTGAGTGAGATATGAAAGAAAAATTTTTGAAATTTTTTAGCAGTACGAAAGAAGCGTGGCAGAAGCTTACTAAAAAAGTGAAAATATTGATTGTAACAATAATTTCAGTTCTGCTTATAGGAGCAATTGTGCTTACAGTTGTTCTTAATGCATCAAAAGATGATTATATAGTCCTTTTCCCTGATATGACTTCATCAGAAGCCACGGAAGTTTATCTTGAGCTTCAGAATATGGGCGTTGATACAAAAATGAATGAAAACAATGAAATTGAAGTACCGGCAGAACAGTGGGATATGCTTGTTTATCAACTTGCTGAACTCGGTTATCCCCAGTCTACCCCTTCATATGGAACTTTTTTCGATAATCTCAGTATGACAATGACTGAATTTGAGAAAAAACAGACCCTTCTTTTTGAACTTCAGGACAGACTTCAGACAACTATTTCCCGTATAGCAGGTGTAAAAGGCGTTATCGTTACAATAAGCGTTCCGGAAGAGGATACTTATGCGTGGTCTGAAAATGAGGAAAAAACTACTGCAACAGTAACTCTTACACTGCAGAATCCAGAGGAATTCAGTTCTGATAATGTTTCAGCAATCAAAAACCTTGTTGCATACAGTGCTCATCAGATGGAACCTTCCGATGTAAAGGTTATAAATGCCAATACGGGAGTTGAAATTTTCAGCTCTGAGGAACTTGATGAGAATACAGAGGATTTTGAAAGCGATGACCGTGTTTACTATGAAAATATCATAAAGAAACAGCTTGAGGAAGATGCTGAAGAAATTCTTTCCGCAGTTTATGGCAAGGACAGCGTTGTTGCCGTTGCAAATGTAACTGTTGACTATGATAAAATTACTCAGGAAATCAAAGAGCTTATTACCAATGAGGACGGCGAGGGCGTCAAGTCCAACCAGCATATACAGTATGAAGTAGGTGATACTGTTGACCCTGGCGGTATTGTAGGAGAAGAAGATAATTCAGATATTCCTAACTACGGTGACCTTGAACAAGACCTTTCTTCTGATGACGCTGTTTATTATCAGCGTGATACAGAATGGGCAATAGGTTACATACTTACACAGAAAGAACAGGCAAGAGGTGTTCTTATTGATGCTTCAATAGCAGTAGTTGTAACTACTGAAAATGCTTATATGACAGAGGCAGAAAAAGATGCTCTTGTTTCACTCGTAAAGAATGCCACAAATATTGACGCTGAAAAGATTTCAGTATTCAGTAATCAGGAAATTATAGAAGATACCAATGAGGGCGAGGAAGGCGAAAAGCCACTCCAGCCACAGACACTTCAGGATATGCTTAAACCATTTGTTATTGTTATTACTCTTATCGTTCTTGCTGCTCTTCTTATAATTGCTCTTGTAGTTTACCTTATTACAAGAAATGCAAGAAGAAAAATGGAAGAACAAAAGAGAAAGAGTCAGGAAGCTATTCGTGACCTTCAGAATACTATTGATGAAAATAATAAGAAGCAAAGTCTTATCGAAGCCGCTCAGCAGCATAACGAAGAAGAACAGAGTACTGCTAATGAAGTTAAGGACTTTGTTCATAAGAATCCGGAGGTTACGGCTGCTATTATACGTTCAATGCTTAAGGAGGATGAATAATCTATGGCACCTCCAGGTATGAGAAATGCCTCGATAAGTTCAATAAAAAAAGTTGCTACTATTATGATTGCTCTGGGAAGTGATAGTGCTTCCCAGATATTCAAACATCTTCGTGATGATGAAATAGAGGAAATATCCTGCGAAATAGCACGAATTGAAAAAATTTCATCAGAACAGACCAAGAAAATTGTCGATGAGTTTTATGATATGTGTATTGCTCAGAAGATGGTTTCAGAAGGTGGTCAGAAATACGCTCAGGATATACTTGAAAAGGCTTTTGGTTCACAGCGTTCCTCAATGCTTATAGACCGTATAGCCCAGTCAGGTCAGAAGCGTTCATTCGATTTTCTCAGAAAGGTTGACTATAAAAACCTTTCAATTATGATTCAGAATGAACACCCTCAGACTATTGCAATCATATTGTCATATTCCAGTGCAGAACAGGCTGCAAATGTTATTGCAGAACTCCCTAACAGTATTCAGGTAGATGTAATCAAGAGAATTTCAAATCTTGACCGTGCCTCTCCTGAAGTTATTGAAATAGTGGAAAATGTACTCGAAAAACGTCTTGCTACTATGAATTCTGTTAACGTTATGGAATGTGGTGGCGTAAACTACATAGCAGAAGTTATGAACCGTGTTGACAGAAAAACTGAAAAATATATTCTTGAAGAACTTAAAAATGTTGCTCCTGAACTTGCCGATGAAATCAAAAAGCTTATGTTTACATTCGACGATATTGTTTATCTCGACAACCTCGAAATACAGAGCTTTATCAGAGAGGCAAATATCAAAGACATTACAATCGCTCTCAAGGGTGCATCAGAGGAAGTTTCAAATGTTATTTTCAGCAATATGTCACAGCGTCAGCAGGAAACAGTCAAGACAGATATGCAGTATCTGCATAATGTTCGTATGCGTGATGTAGAAGAGGCTCAGCAACGTATTGTTGCTGTTATAAGACACCTTGAAGAAATAGGTGAGATTGTTATATCCAAAGGCGGAAAGGATGAGATAATTGCATAGAGTAATAAAGTCCGGTACAATTGTATCGTCTGAAGAACAGGTTGATATACCAGATTATATTCCGCCGGTTGCTCCTGTCATTGAATTGTCAGATATAGATATGTCGGGAATGGACGATGAAGCTTTAAAAGAAAAATGTGCTCAGATTATTGAAAATGCCAGAATACAAAGTGAAGAAATTTCGCAGCATATAATCGCACAAGCCCAGAATCAGAAACAACAGCTTATTCAGAAAGCCGGTGAAGAAGCAAGAAGTATTATTGAAGATGCTAAAGAGGAAGCTCAGAGCATAATCAATGATGCAGAGGAAGAAGCAGAAAGTATCCGTACTGACGCTTATAATGAGGGCTGTGAAAACGGTATATCCGAAAAACGTGCAGAAGTCGAAAGAATACTTGAGGAAATGAACAGTACTCTTGAAGAAATGAAATCTG
>JAZKXQ010000376.1:0-1797 GCA_045611725.1 Oscillospiraceae bacterium | reverse complement strand
CAATGAGGTAGAACGGTATTTTCTTCGCTTAAAACGTTTCAGAAAAGTTTTTACCCGATATGACAAACTTGATTCTATTTTTATTTCCGTTATTTATCTCGCTATGATTTTTGATGCCCTTTTTATGTGAACAGGCTCTAGTATTTTGTTTTTCTAAATAAATTATTTTTATTTGATATTATTTGCTTAACTTTGCAACGAATTAAAGTCTTTTGCTGACTTAACAGCTTGTTTTAAATAGTATCCTGTATATGATTCAGAACATTCCATAATTTCCTCCGGAGTTCCTGTAGTAACAATATTTCCTCCCTTGTTTCCGCCTTCCTGTCCCAAATCAATTATATGGTCTGATACTTTTATAACATCAAGATTATGTTCAATAACAAGCACTGTATTTCCTGCGTCAACAAGCTTCTGCAATACTTCTATAAGTTTATGAACGTCTGCTGTATGAAGTCCCGTTGTAGGCTCATCAAGAATATATATTGTTTTTCCTGTAGAACGTTTTGAAAGTTCTGTTGCAAGTTTTACTCTCTGGGCTTCTCCTCCGGAAAGAGTTGTTGCAGGCTGTCCTATTTTTATATATCCAAGACCGACTTCCTGCAAAGTTTTGAGTTTACGTTCTATTTTAGGAATATTTGAGAAAAATTCAACGCCCTCGTCAACAGTCATTTCAAGCACATCATATATTGATTTGCCTTTGTAATGCACATCAAGCGTTTCTCTGTTATAGCGTTTTCCGTTGCATACTTCACAGGGAACATATACATCGGGAAGAAAATGCATTTCTATTTTTAATATTCCATCGCCCTGACAGGATTCACATCTTCCACCTTTGACATTGAATGAAAATCTTCCAGCTGTATATCCTTTTGATTTCGCATCGTTTGTCTTTGCAAAAATTTCTCTTATATCAGTAAATACTCCTGTATATGTTGCAGGATTTGAACGTGGAGTTCTTCCGATAGGGGACTGGTCTATGTCAATAACTTTGTCGAGATGTTCAATTCCATTAAATTCAGTAAATTTTCCGTATTTCTGTTTTGAATGGTTAAGCTTTACAGAAAGATATTTATATATTATTTCATTTACAAGAGAGGATTTTCCCGAACCCGATACACCGGTAACGCATACAAATTCACCGAGAGGAATTGAAACATCAATATTTTTAAGGTTATTTTCACAAGCTCCTTTTATCTCAAGGAAATTTCCATTACCTTTTCTTCTTTCAGATGGTATCGGAATAAATTTTTTACCACTGAGATACTGACCTGTTATTGATTTTTCGCAGTTAAGAATATCTTCAACTTTACCTGCAAATACAACTTCACCACCGTTTACTCCTGCACCTGCACCAATATCAATTATATAATCGGAAGCAAACATTGTATCTGTATCGTGTTCAACTACTATAAGAGTATTTCCGAGGTCACGAAGTCTTTTAAGGGTAGCAATAAGCTTATCATTGTCACGCTGATGAAGTCCAATGCTTGGTTCGTCAAGAATATAGAGAACACCCATAAGAGATGAGCCAATCTGAGTTGCAAGACGTATTCTCTGACTTTCTCCACCCGATAATGTAGCTGAAGCACGGGACATACTGAGGTATTCAAGACCTACGCTTTTAAGAAATCCAAGACGTTCTTTTATTTCTTTTATTACACGTCCTCCAATCATTCTGTCGTGTTCTGAAAGCTGTATATTATCGAAAAATTCAAGTATTTCAGTGACAGATTTATGACAGAGTTCGCTTATATTAAGATTATTTACAGTAACTGCAAGGGATTCTTTTTTAAG
>JAZKXQ010000375.1:0-4519 GCA_045611725.1 Oscillospiraceae bacterium | reverse complement strand
GAAAATAAAATACCCATAAGAACCAGAGGCATTGAAAGTGATGAACCTATTCTTGTAACAGGGATTATTGAATTTCTCAACTTTATAGGAAAATATCCCTGAGAATATTGAACAGCGTGACCTGCTTCGTGAGCCGCAACTCCAACTGCCGCCACGGAGGTTTTTCCGTATACGCTGTCTGAAAGTCTTATAACATTTTCGGACGGACTATAATGGTCTGTAAGATGTCCCGATAAATGTTCTACTCTTATCGATGATAAATTATTTGCATTAAGAATTTTTCTTGCTGTTTCAGCACCTGTAAGACCTCTGGAGTTATTTATTTGCTGATATTTTTTAAATGTCGAATTAACCTTTATCTGAGCATACAGCGAAAATATTATCGCAGGAATTATAATCAGATAAGTGGAATCAAAATAGAACATTTAAATCAATTCTCCTTATCAAAACACATACCTTCAGAAATTTTATTTCCACGCAGATAATCGGAAGTTTTAAGACGTTTTCCACCCTCTGCCTGAACTTCACAAAGATTAAGGCATACACCATCACCACATACAACAGTAAATTTCTGAGCATCTGTTATTGTTCCGTATGGAGCGTCACTTTTTGAATTTTTCAATATCTCTGAACGGAAAATTTTAAGACGTTTTCCCTCAAGCATTGAAAAACCTGTGATACCTCTTATCTTGTTATGAATATTCTGTGCAGTATCACTGAAATCTATTCTGCACATATCTTTTGAAATCATATGAGCATAATTTGCCAGTTCATCATTCTGTTTCTGTGGATTCAATAAACCATCTTTCACTGCTTTAATTGTTTCAAGAAGAATTTCAGCACCAAGCACGGAAAGTCTGTCGTGAAGCTCTGATGAAGTTTCATTCTCCCCTATTGAAATTTCAGATTTTAAAAGCATATCCCCTGTATCAAGTCCCTTTTCCATATACATTGAAGTAACTCCTGTAACGGTTTTTCCATCAAGAATACATCTCTGTATCGGAGCAGCACCTCTGTATTCGGGAAGCAATGAAGCGTGAATATTTATACAGCGATATTTTGGAAGATTAAGTATTCTTTCGGGAAGAATCTGACCATATGCAACAACTATAATCAAATCGGGATTAAGATTTTCAAGAATTTCAAATGCTTTTTCTGAATCCTCACCATTTCTTAAAGAAACAGGCTGATATACAGGTATATTATATTCAACAGCTGTTTTCTTAACAGGTGGAGGTATCATTTTATATCCTCTGCCCTTTGGCTTATCAGGTTGAGTAAATACTGCCTGAACATTTTCTCCACTATCTGCAAGAGCTTTAAGGCACGGAACTGCAAAATCGGGAGTTCCCATAAAAACTATATTCAAAAATTATTCCTCCTCAAGAAATTCCTCAACAAGTCTTGTAAATAATAAACCATCAAGATGGTCAGTTTCGTGACAGGCACAACGGCAGAAAAGACCTTTTAAATCCATTTCATAGAAATTGCCGTTTCTATCCTGTGCCTTAAGATGACAACTCATAGGACGTGTAACATATCCAAATTCTTCCGGACACGAAAGACAGCCTTCAACATCTCTCTGTTTGCCCTTAGTCTTGGTAATTTCGGGATTTATAAGTTCAATATATCCTTCGCCTACATCAATTACAGCAATTCTGCGTAAAATTCCAACCTGTGGAGCAGCAAGACCATAGCCCTTCACACTATAAAGAGTTTCTTTCATATCATCAAGAAGCTGAGCAAGTTTTTCATCAAACTTTTCAACTGGTCTGCATACCTTTGAAAGAATAGGGTCTTCTTTGGTAACAATTTTTCTTAAAGCCATTTTATTAACTTCCTTTATTTAATAATATTATGTTTCCATTTCACCATTCATATCAGCATAAACAGAAACATTTGAAAATCTTTTATCTTTACCTGCCTGAATAAGTATATCGCTTATAAATTTTCTGAAATCAGCGTTATTTCTGCATTTCAGAATAATTCTGTAACGATATTTCCCGTTTATTCTGCCATATGCGAATTTTACAGGGCCAAGAGTACGAAGTGGAAAATTAATATTTTCAGTTCTTACTTTATTGGTCATTATTTCAATCATCGCTTTTGAGGCATTTTCTGCCTTATCCTCAAAAGCAGAAGAAAATCCTAAAACACACATATCACATACGGGAGGAAAAATCATAGTTTTTCTCAAAGCCATTTCCTCATTGAAAAATCCTTCATAATCCTGATTTGAAGCATATTCTACAACATAATTATCAGGCACTGAAGTCTGGAGAACTGCACGACCTGTTTTTTCACCACGACCTCCACGACCTATAACCTGCGTTATTAAAGAAAATGTACGTTCATAACTTCTGAAATTCCCATTATAAAGAGCCTTGTCAACAGAAAGAACTCCGACAAGAGTTACATTCGGAAAATCAAGACCTTTTCCGACAAGCTGAGTACCTATCATTATATCATATTCACCGTTTTTAAAACTGCGAAAGTTATTTTCATAAGCATATCTTGAAACATTTGTATCAGCGTCCATACGCAAAATTCTTGCAAGAGGAAAAAGCATCTGCATTTCTTCTTCAAGTTTTTGAGTACCAAATCCCAATTTTACAAGTCTTTTACTCATACACGACGGACATTCTTTCACTTCCCTTACACTATATCCACAATAATGACACATCATACTTCCATTAACTTTATGGAATGTAAGAGGAATATTACACTTTGGACATTCAACAGCCTTATGACAGTCAAAGCATTTTATAACTGTGTGATAGCCTCGTCTGTTAAGCAGAAGAATTGTCTGTTCTCCGTTTTCAAGATTTTTATTTATTTCATTGGCAAGAATATCACTGAATTCAGTAAAATTACCGTTTTCACGTTCCTGCGACATATTAGCAACAATAACCTCTGGTAAATTATTCCTATTATATCTTTCATTGAGCGTAAGAAGACGGTAAAAGCCTTTTTTAGCATAATAATAACTCTCAAAAGATGGAGTAGCAGATGCAAGAATAAGAATTGCATTATGATTTTTACATCTTAACTTTGCAACCTCTGTTGTATTATACCTCGGATTTTTTCCCGATTTATAAGATGACTCGCCTTCCTCGTCCATTATTATTATACCTATATTTTCAAGTGGAGCAAAAATGGCACTCCTTGTACCTATTACAATATCTGCCATATTATTTTTTATTCTTTTATATTCAGAAAGTCGCTGAGAAAGTGATAATCCACTATGAATCACAGCAATTCTCTCTCCGAAATATTTTCTGAAACTATCAACAGTCTGAGGAGTAAGAGCTATTTCAGGCACAAGCATAAGAGCCTGTCTGCCATTTTCAATAACACGCTGAATAGTTTTCTGAAAAATCAGAGTTTTTCCACTTCCTGTTACTCCGTGAAGTAGAAAACATTCAGACTTTGAACAATCCACAGCATTTTTTAACTCATTGAATACTTCAGATTGTTTTTCAGTCATTTTAACATCATCAAGACTACTTACTTCAATTTTTTTCTGTTTTTTAAAAGCCTCATACTGAAACTCATTGACTACACCAGATTTTATAAGATTTCTGACCACTGCAGCAGTGACATTACAAGCATAGCATATTTCCTTAACAGATGCAGAAGCTGTTTCCTCAAGCAGATTTACAACCTGTTTCTGTTTTGGAGAAAGTTTAAACGCTTTACGCTGAAAGATAAAATCCTCAGAAAGTCTTATCATCTTTATATAAGCATCATTGACAAATTGTCTTGCCTCGCTTATTTCAACAATTACTCCCTTGTCTATAAGAGAAGTAATAATGCTTTTTTTTCCTTCATCATAAGCTGTTTCAACTATTTTATCAAATTCATTTTTATTTTTAGCACCTTTCAGGAATGAAACTATATTTTTTTCTTCTTTTGAAAGACTTATGCCTTCAAAATCCTCTGAAAGCTCATAGGATTCTGTAATCTTTATATTCATACCTGCTGGAAGAATAGTTCTTACAGCGTCAAAATATGTGCAGAATGTATTTTCTTTAAGCCATTCTATCATATTAAGCATTTCCTCATTAAGAACAGGTTCTTTATCAGTAATACTTATAATTGACTTAAGATTTCCATTTGAACAGTATTCATCAGAGATGCCGAGTATAATTCCCTGTCGCTTTTTATTTCCCTTACCAAACGGAATGACAACACGTTTGCCTATTTCCAATGAATCTGAAAGTTCATAAGGAACAATATAAGTAAACAAAATATCAAAGGAATATGAAGTATCGCTTACTGCTACTTTCACATATCTGCACATATCTGTCACCTCCGTACTTACAATGAATTCAACTGAAATATATTAGTATTCAAAACTTTCCTGATATTCAACAAGCTTATACTTGTTATTTGCGAACTCATTCACAGCAGTTTTAACAGGTTTTTCCTCAAGAGTTTTACCATCTGCATAAAGTTCATCAGCAATATCTCTTGCTCTTTTTGCAATAGCAATAACAAGAGAGTAACAACTTTCATT
>JAZKXQ010000374.1:0-2654 GCA_045611725.1 Oscillospiraceae bacterium | reverse complement strand
GACAGCGTCCTGCGTGTCTATAAGAATCGTAAGGATATAAACCTTGTCAGCGTTATGAAGGGCGAAATGCCCTCTGAAAAAAACGAGATCGCTATAGACAGAATGTATGCCGACAATAATAATTTAAAGGTCGGTGATGGTGTTACTCACTATAATGCCCTACAACCAATTGCAGGAGGCGGTGGGGGTACTTCTGATTATTCTCAACTATCAAATAAGCCAAAAATCAATGGAACAACCCTTTCCGGTAATCAATCTTCTTCTGATTTGGGTTTACAAGATACATTGGTCTCAGGTACAAACATCAAAACAATCAATGGAAATTCTCTTATTGGTTCAGGGAATGTAGAATTATCAACTTATTTACCTTTTCCAGTTGCATGGGATATTGGAAGTACAACAAAAGATTTCTGTGATGATGTTAATGCAGATGTAACAGCAGTTGAAGGCATGGCTTATCTTGGTGAAGTTACATTTACAGATATGCCAAATAATATTGGAAATGCTGAATGTGTTGTTGAAATTATGATGCAAAACCCAAGCAACAAAATAATAAAACTTACTTTGTCCAGTGGTAATGTATCTCCATATGTGTGGGTTTATACTTATTGGAATAATGGATCGAATGTAAGTGGATGGCAGACTTGGCAAGAACCATTGGTATCAGGAACAAATATAAAAACCATAAACAGTAATTCAATTCTTGGCTCTGGTAATTTAACAATTGATTCATTACCTTCTCAATCTGGTCAAGCTGGTAAATATTTGACTACCGATGGAACTACTGCTTCTTGGGCTTCTACACCAGCTGCTCCAACGGTAAATTTCAGTATTGATGGTGGTAATTATACAGCAGGTTCAGGTACTTATGCTATTACCAGATTTTCATTGATATTACAAAAACAAGACCTGACATGGGAAAAGCCAACTGACACATCTGTAGCATATACTGAAGCCACAACAAAAACAGCAAATACAAGCGGCTTCTTACTCAACCAAATCAGATATTATGGCCACACCTCAACTCTTTCTACAGGCCAAATAACTGCTGAAAATAAGGTTTATAGTAAGTTTGACGGTGTTCCTATGTCATATTCAACCAACTGTGGAACTGCTCCTGCTTGGGCTTTGGGAACTTGGTTTTATTTGGTTGGTTCAATTGGTAATGATGGTTTGTTCTATCTTGACACTACTCAATGGTGGTCAACTTCTCTTCCAAGCACAAATGATGGTAAGCTTTATATCCGTCTTGGTACAGTAACTACAGCAAATACATCACAAATTGCATTCCTTGAAGATAGACCAATATTTTATCATGATGGTGTTGGAATAAAAGAATATGTACAGGCTGATAATAAACAAGACTTAATCAGTGACCTTGCTACAATACGTTCAGGGGCCGCTGCTGGTGCTACTGCTGTTCAACCAAGTGCTTTGAATTCTTATGTGACACTTGGAACAGGTCAAACAATAACTGCAGCAAAAACTTTCACAAGACACATAAAACTTGAAGGTGTAAATGCTGCTATTTCTGCTGGTGATAATAATTTACAGGAAAAAGCCTTATTGCAGAGATCTGGTGGTGTAATAGTAATAGGTAACACGTCTGATCCAGTAAAAGTACAAGGCTCAGGAACAAGACCAGCCTATGGTGATAATGATAGTTTTGCTTTATTGTCTGATATTCCTTCTGTTTATAATCCAACCATAACAATTACTCAAGGTGGTATAACAAAAGGCTCTTTCTCTTTGAACCAATCATCTGGAGATACAATTGCTCTTGATGCAGGTGGAAGTACAATCCCATCAGTTTCTGGTCAAAGTGGTAAATTCTTGACAAATGATGGTACAGATCTTGCCTGGGGTGTTTCCACAGTAGTAACCTTTAAAGAATGGGGGGCAAACGAATAATGGCCAAATTTGTAATAGGAACCAATATAACTCAAGCAGTACCAGCATTTATTCCAAATGGATATAGTGAAAGATATGGTTTGAGTTTGGATAATTTTATAGGTAAAGTAGATGCAAATGGACAAATCATATCAATAGGAACAATGCCATCCATATCTTTTGACGGTGTTGAATCTATTGGTGCTTCTGCTATACAATATGCGTTTTGTCATAAGACTTTTGTAGCATCTCAAACAATAAGTTTTCCTGATTTGACAACTATAAATGGAAACAAGGCTTGCTACCATGCTTTTGATAATATTACAAATGCAGGTACTGGTTCTTCTACTACAAATGGGATAGTAGATATGTCAAGTCTTACAAGTATTTCTGGAACATCTGCTTGTGAAGGTATGTTTTATCAAGCAATAAGAATAAAAGAATTCAGATTTACAAACCTTGCCAGTATTTCAGGAAGTTATGCATGTAAAGAAATGTTTTATAATTGTCCTCATTTTACAACTATTTCTTTCCCTGCTCTTACAACAGTGTCAAATTCAAACGCTTTTACTGATATGTTTATGTATACAAATTTGACAGCAATTCACTTCAGAGCAGATGCACGTTCAGTTATAGAAGGTCTTGATTTCTATTCCTCAAGGTGGGGAGCTTCAAGTGCCACAATTTATTTCGATTTATAAGGAGTAATATAATATGCCTACTTCAACAACATTATCTACCTTGAATATAAATAAACTTACAAG
>JAZKXQ010000373.1:0-2248 GCA_045611725.1 Oscillospiraceae bacterium | reverse complement strand
AATATAATTTTATTGAGGTGATACTCTTTATGAAAGAAAATCTCAAAGAATTTATTTATCCCGATACAAATATTCAGATAACAAACAATAAACTTCTTGAAATAGAAAACTGTAAAAGAATTATTGAATACAATGACATTCATATCTGTGTAAGGACTCATATTTTTGAAATTCATATATGGGGAGAAAATCTTTCTGCTGATGATTACGGAGGAGGAGGAATTACTGTAAAGGGCATTATAAAATCTGTTGAGCTTGAATATCTGAGGTTATAGCTATGTTTGACAATGTAAGAGGAGTTATTCTTTTCCGTGCTGACGGAGATAAAATCTATCAGTTTATAAATGCTGTAAAATCTGAAGGAATAATCTGTAAAAATCAAAGATGCAGAAACAACAGTTTCTATGGTGAGATTTATGCTGACTGCTGGAAAAAGCTTTTAAAGATAGCTGAATTTTATAATATAACTCTCACCATAGAGAAAAAAAGAGGAATGAAATATAAAGTTTTAAGATATAAAAAAAGATACGGAATACTTGCAGGTATGGTTTTAGTTCCCCTTTTTATATTTCTTGTTTCCGACACTGTGGTAATTATTGAAATTAATGGAAATGAAAAAAATACGGATATTCAGATTTTATCGGCTCTTGAGGACGCGGGAATTAAAAAAGGTTCAAGAATATCAGATGTAAATTTTCAGGACATTGAAAATCATTTAAGATTAAGTCTTGACAATGTTGTATGGACTGCTATAAGGCATACAGGGTGCAGAGTTGTTATTGATATTGACGAGAGCGAAAAAGAACCTGAAATTCTCAAAGAAAGAATATCCGCAAATATAATTGCCTCAAAGGACGCTCAAATAGTTTCTGTAAATGTTCTTATGGGACAGCTTGTAAAAATGATTGATGAAGGAGTAAAGAAAGGAGATGTTATAATAAGCGGTATTTATTCTGACAGCAAAGGCAAAATAAACACTGTTCACGCTCTCGGAAATGTTACGGGGATATATAATGAAAGCGTTATTTTTTCTCAGAATTTCAATGATGTTGAAAGAAATCCCACAGGAATAACCATAAAGCAGAAGTATTTTGAAATGTTCGGATTCAGAATACCTTTGTTTATCAAAAAAGATTTGCCATATGATTTTGAGTATGCTGAAAACATATCCCCTGTAATGTTTATGGAAAATCAGCTTCCCTTTGCTGTTATAAATACTGAATATGCAGAATATAAAAGTACTGATGTTATTTATTCTCAGGAGGAAACAGAGGGTATTCTTATGCAGAAAATTATAAGATATGAAAATAACTTTCTTAAAGATGTTGAAATACTTGAAAGGGATATTCAAAAAAATATATGCGAAGATAAAATAGAGTACATAGTAAATTATAAGCTTAAAGGGGAAATAGGGATTACATCTGAAATTTTTGCAGAATAACAAAAAATGACGGTATATAATTTATACCGTCATTGAAGGTTATTTTCTTTTCATTATGCATACACTATGAGCTGAAATTCCAAGACATTCGCCTGTAAATCCCAGTTTTTCTTCAGTAGTTGCCTTTATATTGATATTATCAATATCGGTATGGCAAGTCTGAGCGATAATTTTTCTCATTTCAGGAATATATGATGCAAGTTTCGGCTTCTGGGCTATTATTGTAGCATCAATATTGCCTATGATGTAACCTTTTTCCTCGCAGATTTTTGTGACGTGTTCAAGAAGCTTTATGCTGTCGGCATCTTTAAATCGTTCATCGGTATCAGGAAAATGTTTTCCTATATCTCCCAGAGCAACTGCTCCGAGCATTGAATCCATTACAGCGTGTACAAGTACATCTGCATCTGAATGTCCGAGAAGTCCTTTTTCGTGAGGAATTTCAACTCCCCCGATTATAAGTTTTCTATTTTCTATAAGTTTATGTACATCATAGCCGTGACCTATTCGTATCATTTAAATTTTCTCCTTTAAATTTAATATCAATTCTTTCGGAAACAACTTTAATTAATTTCATAAAAGCTCCCGTAAGAATTGCTGAAATCAGAGTTCCTATGCCAATACTTCCAAATGAATGAAGAACTATTGAGCATACAACCAGCGAAATTATTACAAGCGATACATTCATTCGTATCCTTGAACTCAATATTGATATTTATGAAGTTGACTATTGCCAGTGGTACCAGGAAGAAGAAACATATTATGCTGATTTCACAATTTATATCTTCAAAGAATTAGGTACTGACA
>JAZKXQ010000372.1:0-2736 GCA_045611725.1 Oscillospiraceae bacterium | reverse complement strand
TTGCTAAGCTTTTCTTCAGAAAAGCGTGGGGAAAACCTGCACGAGAGGTTTTCCCTTTTAAAAGCCTCAAAATTAATCGGATTTGCATTAATGAAATAATAAAAAATATCCTTGTTTTGTGTGATTTCTATGCAGGGCAGGGAGTATTTATGAGATAAGGAGCAGAAACGTTGATTATAGCTTTGTTTATAGCCGTAATACTTCTTGTTTCGGCTGACCAGATAATAAAAATATGGGCAGTGGAAAATCTTAAAAATTCAGAACCTATGCAGTTTCTGAAAATAGGAAATACTGAAATCCTTAATCTTAACTATCTTGAAAATGACGGTGCTGTTTTCGGAAGTTTCAGTGGTATGCGTTATATGCTTATAGCTGTTACTACTGCTATGATTGTCGCTTGTACTTATATAATGGTAAAAAAGCATAAGGAATCAAAATTCCTTGCGTGGAGTCTTATGCTTGTAATAAGCGGAGGGATTGGAAACCTTATAGACCGTATATTCAGAAATGGCAGGGTTGTTGATTATTTTGATATTCAGCTTTTCGATTTTGCAATATTCAATTTTGCAGACTGCTGTGTTGTTGTTGGAGTAATACTTCTTATGATATATATACTTTTTATTGAGGGCAGAAATCAGAAAACGATGGAGAAAACAAATGGAAATAATTGAACTTGTTGCAGATGAAAATGCCTCGGGAATAAGAATTGAAAAATGGCTTGCTGAAAACGATAGTCTTGGCATAACAAGAAACAGAGCTGATACTCTTGTAAGACGTGGAAATGTAAGCATAAACGGAAAAACAATCATAAAGACATACAAGCTGAAATGCAATGATGTAATACAGATTGAAATGCCCGAACCTGTGGAACTTAATGTTACTGCTGAGGATATACCTCTTGATATAGTTTATGAAGACAATGATTTATTGGTAGTAAACAAGCAAAAAGGTATGGTAGTCCACCCGGCTGCCGGAAATTATACGGGTACTCTTGTAAATGCTTTGTTATGGCATTGTAAAGATAATCTTTCGGCTATAAACGGAGTAATTCGCCCTGGAATAGTCCATCGTATCGATAAAAATACAAGTGGATTGCTTATTGTTGCCAAAAATGATACAGCACATCTTCATCTTTCCGAACAGATTAAGGCTCATAGCTTTACAAGAGAATATGAAGCTGTTGTATGCGGTCGTTTTAAGGAGTCAGAAGGCACTGTAAACGCTCCGATTGGAAGAAGTGCATATGACCGTAAAAAAATGTGCGTTACGGATAAAAATTCAAAAAATGCAGTAACTCATTACAAGGTTATTGCTGAATATAAAAATTATTCGCATATAAAGTGTATTCTTGAAACAGGAAGAACTCATCAGATAAGAGTTCATATGGCATATACAGGTCATTCAGTACTGGGTGATGATGTTTACGGAAAAGCTTTCAAAGGTATTGAGGGACAATGCCTTCACGCAAGAAAAATAGGGTTTATTCACCCGACAACCAATAAATATCTTGAATTTGAAAGCGAACTTCCCGAATATTTCAGGAATGTGCTTGAAAAAATAAAGAAATGAGGATTTTATGCAGGATATAAATAAAATTCTTCTTATAACAGACCTTGACGGAACTTTACTTCCTGAAAGCAAAGTAATTTCAGAAGCTGACCTTAAAGCTATAAATGATTTCAAGCAAAGGGGAGGACTTTTTACTGTTGCAACAGGAAGAAATATTCAGGCTTCTGAAAAGTATCTTAATCAGCTTGAACCGAATGTTCCTGTAATTCTTTACAATGGAGCATTGATATATAATTCAGCTGATAAAGAAATTCTTTACAGTAATTGTCTTGATGAAAAATCAGTAAATATTGTCAAAGATATTCTTGAAAAATTCGATTTCATAGGCTGTGAAATTCTTAAATCTGATGGAATTTATGTTGTAAAGAATAGCAAGGAAGAACAGGAGCATATAGAAATATGCAAGGTAAATCCTGTTTTTTGCAGTATTGATGATATGAAATGCGAAAACTGGCTTAAAGTTCTTTTTGCAGTTCCTCACGATAAAGCAGATGAATTGTGGGAATATGTATCATCTCTTGAAAATTCCTCGGATTTTGTACGCTCAGCCAATGTTTACATTGAGCTTCTTCCTCATAATGTTTCAAAAGGAAATGCACTTAAGGAATTAAAGAAAATAATACCTGAAAATACAAAGATAATAGCTGTCGGCGATTATAATAATGATGTGGAAATGCTTGAATATGCTGACATAGGAATTGCTCCATCAAATGCCTGTGATGAAGTAAAAAAATCAGCTGATTTCATATCTGAAAAGTCCTGTGAGGAAAATGCTCTTGCCGATGCTGTCGAATATATTTTTACGGAGGTAATTTAAATATGGACGTAACTATCAGAAAAAACCTTCAGGTCACTGCCTGTAAGGTAAGAATGGGTATCATTGAAGGTACTTATAGTGCAAAATCAGGTCACCCAGGTGGCTCTCTGTCAATAGCAGACCTTCTCACATACCTTTATTCCGTTAAAATGAATGTATGCCCTGAAAATCCAGATATGCCCGACAGGGACAGATTTGTCCTTTCAAAAGGTCATTGTGCTCCTGCACTCTATTCTGTACTCGCAGAAAGAGGTTTTTTCAGTGCCGAAGAACTTAAATCATTAAGACATATAGGAGCTATGTTGCAGGGACACCCTTGTATTCACACCCCAGGTGTTGATATGAGCAGT
>JAZKXQ010000371.1:0-2282 GCA_045611725.1 Oscillospiraceae bacterium | reverse complement strand
TCAATAATGAATTTTCTTCCATTATTATTTTTTTATATTTTTTCTTGTAATCACTGTTTTGTTTTCGTTATTCTGTACATTCATATTTTAACATAAAATTTCATTTTAGTCAATTATTTTATAATTATTATGTTTATTTTTGTAAAAATAAGTTTTTTAATCTGAATTTCACATTTTTTATACCATACAAAATAGCGTGAATAATGTTAGTTCGGCAAAAATAAAACTAAATTCTTTTTCTAAGATTTTTTTCATAAAAGTGTGGGGAAAATCTATAATGCAGATTTTCCCCTTTACTTAAAAATATTTAATTTTGTAATAATCAGCTTACTTTAATAGTATGCATTTCTTCTTCAAGAGTTTTTAATGCTGAAACAGCGTCCCAGCAGAAATGTTGCTCTGAAATTTCATTTACAAATCCTGCTCTGTCCATTGTAGCTTTTACTTTAGGTTGTACTCCACTGAATATGAATTTTATTCCCTTTTCATTGTATTCATTAAAAAGACTTCTTAATTCTGCAATGGCTGAATCGTCTATTATCGGAACTCCACGCATTGAAAAAATTATTGCTTCTGCACCTTCAAGCTTATGAAGTGCTTCTGTAAGCTTTTCCTGTGTTCCAAAGAACAGTGGCCCTGCAAGATATACAACTTTTGTATGTTTATGGTGTTTACCGTTTATTTTTGCTCCCGAATTAATAAGTCTTTCAGAGTCAATATTGCTTACATCTATAGTAAGTTCACTGCTCTTGAGTACAAACATTATCATTGCTACAACTACACCTATAATAATTGCTATTGTAAGGTCAAAAATTACTGTTGCAATCATCGTTACAAAGAACTGGAGCATTGAGTATTTAAGCTTTTTACTGAAAATATCTTTTATTGCTTCCCATTCATTCATTCTCCACGCTGTTATTATAAGAACTCCTGCAAGTGCTGAAAGAGGTATTCTTGACATTACATCGCCAAGCAGAAACATAGATGCAATAAGTGTTGCTGAATGGAATACACTTACAAGTCTTGTCTGACCTCCTGATTTTATAGCAACACTTGTTCTTGCAATAGCGGCAGTTGCAGGAACGCCTCCCATAAATGGTATAACCATATTTCCTATACCTTGTGAAATAAGCTCTCTTGTTGCATCAATTTTCTCGTTTTTCATTTTTCCTGCAGAAGCTCCACATAAAAGACTTTCAATCATTCCAAGTGCGGCAATACTTATTGCAGGTGTTATAAGTCCTTTTATAGTGTTAAAATCAAGTATATCAGTGAATAGAAGTCTGTTTTCAGGGAAAAGTGTTTTTGGAATTTCTCCTACTTCCTTAACATCAAAATTGAAGATAAGCTGTATTATAAGGGCTATTATAATACTTGCGAGTGAGGCTGGAAATTTAGCATTGAGCTTTTTAGGATATATTATCATAATGACCATTACTATAATTCCAAACATTACAGCATATATATTAGGTGAAAATCCGAGTTCTGAATATGAAAGTATTTTCTGAACTGCATTTTCTCCTTCAGAAACTGTTCCAAAGAAATTATCAATCTGTCCAAGAGCTATTATTATTGCAATACCAGAAGTAAAGCCTGTTATTACAGGTGCAGGTATGTATGAAACAAGTTTTCCGAATTTAAGAACAGCTGCAATAATTAAAATAACTCCGGAAATAAAACCTGCAAGGAATACTCCTGTAAGACCATACTTTGCAGAAAGTGTAAGCAAAATAGCAGTCATTGCACCAGTAGGCCCTGAAATCTGATAGGAAGCACCCGAAAGAACTCCTATTAAAAGACCTGAAATAATAGCAGTTATAAGACCAGATGCGGCATCAGCACCTGAACTTACACCAAATGCGAGTGCAAGGGGGAGTGCTACTGCGGCAACAGTAAGACCTGCCATAAGGTCGGCGGAAAGTTTTTTGCCGTTGTACCCGGAAAATTCATTTTTCAGGTCATTGACATACTTTTTCAACATTTTTTAAAACCTTCTTTTTCTAATAGTATTTGTATGAAACACACAACATTTGATATTATATCATTATAAAAGTATAGTTGCAAGAATAATAATAACTAAAATTAATTAATGTATTTAAAATTTTATCAATTTTTTTTACAGAATACTTCCACTTCTAAGTAAATCTGTTAAAAAATATCGAGCGTTATATCAAAAAAATTTGTAAAAATAAAAAAAATCCGAAAAAATTGAAAAAAAGTGTTGACAAAAGTCAGAAAAGATGCTATAATAATGAAGCTGTCTGGGAAAGATGGTAAAAATC
>JAZKXQ010000370.1:0-1914 GCA_045611725.1 Oscillospiraceae bacterium | reverse complement strand
TGTGAAATTCAGATAATTGATCTTCAAGATATTTTTTATTTACTCTTAAAATTTCAACTTCTCCATTATGATATTCAAATATAGCAACGCCACCTACATAATTGCTGAAAATCAGCGTTTGCTGTGAATTAGGATTCCAGAAATCATTTACATTCATTGTTTCAATAATTTCCATCTGTGGTACAGCTATTCCGACATTACTTTCCTTGACAAGCTTTTCATATTCCTCTGCTGGTAAAGGTCTTGAATACAAATATCCCTGAATATAATCACAGCCTATACTCTTTAAAAAGTCAGCCTGTTTAACTGTTTCAACGCCCTCTGCTATTACAGGCATACTTAACCATTTCGCCATTCTCACCACAGAGCTAAGAATAGTTCCTCCTTTATTTCCGTCATCTTTTTCGGAAAGGAACTGCATATCAAGCTTTATTATATCAAGCTCTATATCTTTCAGAACATTCAGAGAGGAATATCCACTTCCGAAGTCGTCCATCTCAATTATATATCCATACTGATGAAGACTTGCTATTATTTCACTGACATTCTGATTACTTCCCATAACAGCTGATTCAGTAATTTCTATACGCAGATATTTTACGGGAACGTCATATTTTCTGCGTATTTCTTCAAGCCTTTCAGCAAAATTCGGAAGAAAAATATCGTGACGTGAAAAATTTGAAGATATAGGTAAGAGATTGTAATTATTGTCAATGCATTTTCTTATAAAGCGACATACTTCCTCAAAAACATACATATCAAGAGTTGTAATAAAACCGTTTTTCTCAAATATAGGAATAAATATTCCTGGAGAAATAAGACCTCTTTCGGGGTGTTTCCAGCGTACAAGAGCTTCTGCACCTATAATTCTTCCTGTTGAATGATTATATTGTGGCTGGAGATAAATTACAAACTGCCTTTCAGAAACAGCAGTAGCCATCATACCTACAATTTCCTGTTCGCTAAGCATATCATTACGGAGATTTTCTGTATAATATCCATATCTTATGGTATAACTACCCTTTATTGACGCCTGTGCAAGTATAGCTCTGTCAATCATTGCATCAGCAGAAAGCATACTTCCATCTGAAATATATATTCCTGCATTAAGATTGATTTCCAATGAAATATCATAATCAGAAATAACAGAAAGAACTTTCTCCATAAATTCCTCTGTAGTTATATTATCTGTATGCAGAAAGACTACAAATCTATCTGAATCAATACGGCATACCAAATCATTTTCAAAAGTAATATTATTAAGCATATTAGAAATATATACTAAAAGCCTGTTCCCTTCTGACATTCCAAACATATCATTTACAGCTTTGAAACGAAGAATATCAAAATATATCATTGCAGAATCATAAAGCGATTTTTCTAACTGCTTTTCAACTGCACGACAGAATGCATTTCTGTTAAGAAGTCCTGTAAGAACATCATATTCTGTCATATGTTCGAGGTATCTTTGTCTCATCACTTCATCATTAATATCAGTAAATGTAATTGTTATATTTGTATGTGGAATGGATAATATAAGCCCTACACGATACCATTTGCTTACTTGCGAAGGTATTGTAATAAGATACTCTGAAAAATATGCACAGGGAGTTTCTGATAAAGAAATTTCAGCAATCTTTGTTTTTATATCATTAACCATTTCTTCAGATGAATATTTTTCTTCAGATAAAATCTGCCACAGTGACTTAGCCTCCTCCGATATGGGATAAATAAAATTTTCATTATTACAATCATATGTAATGATAATATTATTTTCATAATTTTTTGGAATTTTATCCGATAAAATATACTCTTGAACAACGTCTTTATTATACATAATTTAACATCTCCCATTCAGACTTATAATAACTATGCATATATTTTAACATATTTTGATTTAAATTTCAATACAAA
>JAZKXQ010000369.1:0-2423 GCA_045611725.1 Oscillospiraceae bacterium | reverse complement strand
AAATATATAACGCTCTTTCATACCTTGCATATGAGCATATTTATGTTCAGGATTTACTCACAATTTCTTTTGTATTATACTATTCAGATACTTCAAATGAAACATATATTAATGAGGCGTCATATACTCAGGAGGTAGCATATATAGTTCAGAATGCCCTTTTTGAAACTGTAAAATATGTTGCAGAATCAAATGACTCTTATTATTCTCAACTTGTTGAAAATATGGGACAGGAAACTCTTGATACTTATCTCAATTATGAAAATATTACCGTTGAGGAAGCTGAATATAATAAAAAAGCATCTGAAATTCTCAATAACTATTATTCACATCTTAATAACAATGCAACTGATATTGAATTTGCAGAGCTTTATCTTGAGGCAGTAAATAATAACAATAAATATGCACAGTATCTCGGATATGATAACTATATGCAGTATGCTTATGATTATTATGAAAGAGATTATACAATAGAAGAAACCAAAAATTACTGTAAAACAATTTCTGAAAACATCTCCCCTCTTTTCTCACAGATTTCTCAGAAAGCAAAATCATATGATAACTACTATGACTATCTAAAAAAATCATATACCAAAGAAGAAATTTTGGGATATGTCGGAGAATTTGCAGATGACATTTCTCCCGAAATTATGGACGCATATGACTATATGATGCAATATCAGACATATTCTGCTGAAAAACTTGAAGATAATCCATATAGAATGGACGGGGCTTTTTCTACATATTTCAGCTATTTTCAAACTCCATATGTTTATCTGACTATGTACAGTGAACCTGATGACATTTCAGTAGCTGTTCACGAATTTGGTCACTATAATGAATTTTATCAGAATGGAATGACTGGTTATTGCATAGACCTCTCGGAAATTTCATCACAGGCTCTTGAATTGCTTTATCTTGATTATTATGATGAAATATACGGCGAAGAATTTTATGAGGTTGCTTGTCTTCAACAGATGAAAAATATAATATGGTCTATGACTTCTGGCTGTATGGTTGCTGAATTTGAAATGACTGTTCACGAAAATCCCGATATGACTGCACAGGAGGTTATTGACCTTTTCGATGAATTGCAGATTAAGTATACAGGTTCATCGGGAAATGTTGAATTTAAAAGTATCCGTCATATCTTTGAATCTGCTGGTTACTATATTTCATATTCAACATCAGCCACTGCATCGTGTGAAATATGGAATACATCTGTTTCAGACCGTGAAACAGCAATAGCAGATTATATTCAGGTAGGTAGTTATGCAAGTAATGGAGGCTTTAAAGCTGTTCTTGCAGAATGTGGAATGAATGATGTTTTTTCTGATAAAACTGTTTCAGGAATTGCTGATACTATAGAAGAAGTATTTCTTAATGAAAATACTGAAACAATATATGATATAGATAATAGTGGTGAAATAACATCTGCTGACGCCTTAACAGTACTTCAGATTGTTGTAGAGCTCATTCCTTCTGAAAATTATAATGCAGATGTCGATAATGACGGAGTAGTATCATCTACTGACGCACTTGAAATACTCAACAAAGTAGTAGGTTTATAATTTATGAATACCAAAAAAATTCTTAATTTTGAAAAGATATGTTATCTCTTTATAGAAATTGATTCCTTTTTAAAAAAATATGGCAATTTATCAATAAGAAATCAACATCTGTTGGTTAAAGATACAATAGATTTACTAAAATCTTCAGAAGATGAAAAAATAAAAACTGATTTACTTATAAGAAACTATAAATCATTATTCTGTGGCAGGGCTGGATTGACAGAATTTTATGTCTGGGATAATGATTATGAAAAAAGATGTATCATAAATAAACCTTTTGTAACAGCAACTGATAAACTATGGGAAATTATGAAACCATATATTTAAAATCTCGTAACTTGACAAAATATTCATAAAATGATATACTACTATATAAGTTATTGTAATCCAATGAATAACATTAATCTTAAAAGGAAGTGAAATTTTATGACAAATATTGCTATATGTGGTGCAAATGGAAAAATGGGTAAGACTATCTATAAATGCGTATCAGAACGTGAGGACTGCAAGATAGTTGCAGGTATAGATATGAATACTGAAAAATATGCAGATTTTGAAATTTTTTCTTCTCCGTCTGAAATGACTGAAAAACCTGATGTAATTATAGATTATTCTCACCCATCAACCCTTAAAGGACTTCTTGAATATTCTCTCACAACAGGTACTCCCCTTGTTCTCGCAACTACTGGATATAGTGAAGAACAGATTGCAGAAATAAAAAAGACAGCAGAGCAAGTTCCTGTATTCTTCTCCTGGAATATGTCACTCGGTATCAATCTTCTTGTAGGACTTGCAAAGAAAGCTACTGAAATTCTCGGTGGTCAGTTCGATATTGAAGTAATTGAAAAGCAT
>JAZKXQ010000368.1:0-2925 GCA_045611725.1 Oscillospiraceae bacterium | reverse complement strand
TTTACCACGTTTTACGGGGCTTTATTTAGTTAAAAGTGATAAATAAAAGGAGTTTTTTATATGATAAGGAAGAAAAAATGTGTTGCTATGTTGCTTGCAGGTGGACAAGGTAGTAGACTTTATGCCTTGACAAATAATCTTGCAAAACCAGCAGTTTCTTTTGGTGGAAAATACAGAATTATTGACTTTCCATTATCAAACTGTACAAATTCAGGCATTGATACTGTAGGCGTTCTTACCCAGTATCAGCCTTTGGAACTTAATGACTATATTGGAAATGGTCAGCCGTGGGATTTGGACAAAATCAGAGGAGGAGTTCATATTCTACCTCCTTATCAGACTGCGGCGGGTGCTTCGTGGTATGAAGGTACTGCTAACGCTATATATCAGAATATGAGCTTTGTTGACAGATATGACCCAGAATATGTTGTAGTTCTCGGCGGTGACCATATCTATAAGATGGACTATTCCAAAATGCTGGATTTCCATAAGGCTAATAATGCTGATAGTACAATAGCTGTTCTTGATGTTTCACTTGAAGAAGCGTCAAGATTTGGTATAATGACCTGTGATGATGAAGGCAGAGTTATAAGATTTACAGAAAAGCCAAAGAATCCGGAATCAACACTCGCATCAATGGGTATTTACATATTCACTTGGAAAAAGCTTAAAAAGTATCTTATTGAAAATGAAAATGCAAATACAGGTTCAAAGGATTTCGGCAAGGACATTATCCCTGCAATGCTTGAGAATAAAGAAAATCTTTTTGCATATGCGTTTGAGGGCTACTGGAAAGACGTTGGTACTCTTGACAGCCTTTGGGACGCAAATATGGATTTGATAAATCCAAATGTAGACCTTGACCTTTATGACCCAGAGTGGAAAATATATTCAAGAAATCCTATTATGCCTCCACAGTACATCGGTGAAAATGCAGAAGTTGAAAATTCAATGGTTGCTGAAGGTAGTATTATTCAGGGTAAGGTTGATTTCTCGGTTATTTTTGAAGATGTTGTCATTGAAGAAGGTGCTGTAGTAAATTATAGTATAGTTATGCCTGGTACTGTTATAAAATCCGGTGCTGTTGTTGAATATGCAATAGTAGGCGAAGATTGTACTGTTGAAAGTGGTACTGTTATAGGTGCAAGTCCCGAAGCAGTGGCAAATCGTGATGATTGGGGAATTGCAGTTATCGGTCATAAGCAGAATATCGCTTCAGATGCAAGGATTGCTCCGAAACAGATGGTTCCGGATATACGATAATAAGGGAGGATTATAGATATGATTTCAAATAACAATGTTCTGGGACTTATTTTCTCAAATATGCACGATTCAGCTATTCCAAATCTTACAAAATCAAGAACTATGGGTTCTGTAATGTTTGGCGGAAGATACAGATTAATAGATTTTCCACTTTCAAACCTTGTAAATTCGGGAGTTGCTCAAATCGGTGTAATTACAAAGTCAAATTATCAGTCACTTCTTGACCATATTGGTTCAGGCAGAGAATGGGATTTATCAAATAAAAATGGTGGACTTCATCTTCTTCCACCTTTCAGCCACGTTGGAAGTGGTATATACAGAGGTCGCATAGAGGCTCTTTCTGGTGTATGGAGTTTTGTTGAAAAGTCAAATGCAAAATATATTATAATGACTGACTGTGATGTTGCAACAACAATTGACTATGCACCTATCCTTAAAAAGCATATTGAAACAGGTGCTGACATAACATCAGTATACGCTAAGATTTCCACTACTGATGCTGAAGTAATTGATGGAACTGTATTCAATACAAATGCTGAAGGAAGAATTACAGATGTTCTTATAAATCCTGAAATTGCAGGGGAATTTAAAATAAGCCTTAATATGTATGTTGTTAAGAAGGATTTCCTCGGCAAGATTGTAAAAGACTGTACAAGCAGAGGTATTACAAGCTTTGAAACAGCTGTTCTTCAGGGTAAAAAGGACGAACTTAAAATATATGGTTATGAACATACAGGATATTTCTCAAGAATTGACAGTATGGACAGCTATTATAAAGAAAATATGGCACTTCTTAATCTTGAAAACAGAACAAATCTTTTCAGAAATGAAATGCCTGTATATACAAAAGTCAGAGATAATGGCCCTGTAAAATATGGAATCGGTTCAAAGACTAAAAATTCTCTTATCGCTGATGGCTGTATAATTGATGGTACTGTTGAAAATTCAGTACTTTTCAGAGGAGTTAAGGTAGGCAAGGGTGCTGTTGTAAAGAATTGTATTCTTATGCAGGGTACAGTAATCGGAAATAACTGTGAAGTTGAGGCAGTTATAACAGATAAATGTGCTGAAATAACAGAAGGTCATTCACTTATGGGTTCTGAAAGCTATCCTCTGTATGTTGGAAAGAAAGCTAAAATCTAACTGAAGGGACTGATAAAATGAATATACTTTATGCTGCAAGTGAGGCTCAGCCTTATATTGCTTCAGGAGGTCTGGCAGATGTTGCTGGTGCTTTGCCAAAGGCTATTACTCAGAAAGGCAATGACTGCCGAGTTGTAATGCCACTCTATAAAAAGATAAGAAGCGATTTAAGAGCGTCTATGACATATCTTACTAACATTACTGTAGATGTTGCGTGGAGAAAACAATACTGTGGTATTCTTACTTCAATCTGCAACGGCGTTACTTATTACTTTATAGACAATGAATATTATTTCGGACGTGATGGACTTTATGGTTTCTATGACGACTGCGAAAGATTTGTATTTTTCTCAAGAGCTGTACTTGAAATGCTCAGATATATCGACTTCAAGCCCGATGTAATCAATGCAAATGACTGGCAGACAGCTCTTATCCCTGTGTATTATAACGTATATTACAAGTATCAGCAGGGCTATGACCAGATAAAGAATGTCTTTACAATTCATAATATCGAGTATC
>JAZKXQ010000367.1:0-2249 GCA_045611725.1 Oscillospiraceae bacterium | reverse complement strand
GGACAATCCCATTCTCTTATTGACAAATCTTTTGTTTCTGTATTTTTGTAACCACATATATTGCAAAGTTGAGAACTTGCAAAAAATTTATCTATCTTTACAAGTCTTTTTCCCATTTCTTCAAGTTTGTATTTCAAAAATACTGTAAACATTCCCCAGCCATTATCTGAAACTGATTTCCCAAATTTCAAACATTGTGACATTGCTTTCATATCAAGATTTTCAATACATACACAATCATAGGCATTGGCTATCTGTCTTGATTGTTTATGTAGAAAATCCTTTCTCTGATTTGCTACTTTTTCATGAAGTTTTGCCACTTTTATTCTTTGTTTATATCTGTTTGATGAACCTTTTTCCATAAGCGACAACTTTCTTTGTTCACGTTTCAGACGTTTTTCAGCTTTTCTATAATATCTTGGATAACAAGGTTCATTCCCATTGCTATCTCTGTACAATTATTTCATAGAAAAATCCAATCCCAAAAATTTATTCAAATCTTCTTTTTCCTGTACTTGATTTTCATACTCAAAAAGAATACTTGCATAATATTTTCCACTTGGTGTCTGGCTTATTGTTACTGATTTTATTTTATAATCAGACGGTATTCTTCTATGTTGTTTTACTTGTATCAAATCATTTATTTTAGGCAATTTCAAGTATCCATTTTCCAATGTTATACTTCCCTTTTGATTGTTGGTTGTATAGCTTTTTTTATTCTTATGCTTACTTTTGAATTTCGGAAATCCTGTTTTAGGATTTGTAAAAAAGTTATTATATGCTTTTTGTAAATTCATTTGTGCATTTGAAAGGGCTAAACTATCTACTTCTTTTAACCATTCAAATTCAGTTTTATACTGGGCAGGTGTGTTATTTAATTTTTCTTTCTTTTCTTTGTAATACTCTATCTTATCAGATAACATCTTATTATAGATAAAACGTACACAGCCAAAGGTTTTTGCAAACATAATTTTTTGTTCTGTATTTGGATATATTCTGAATTTGTATGCTTTGTTCAACTTTTTTCACCCTGACTTTCTATATATTTCTTTATTACATCTACTGAAACACCACCTGTTGTCAATAAACAAAAACTTTGACTCCAAAAATATTCTTTCCATAATTTTTTTCTTATTTGTGGAAATTCTTTTTTTAATAATCTACTACTTGCACTCTTATAGGCATTTATAAATTTACTTAATTCACTTTTTGGGTGTGCTTTGAAAAGAATATGAATATGGTCTTTATCATAATTCCATTCCTGTAATGTAATATTGTAGTTTGGTGCAATATACTCAAATATTTCTTTTGCTCTTTCAGATATTGTATCATCAAATACTTTTCTTCTATATTTTACTACAAGTACAAGATGATAATGCAACAAAAATACTGAATGTGCATTACTGTCTAATTCCACGCATTTACCACCTCTATATTATTTCGACTGATTATATTATAGCACGTTACACTTATTTTGTCAAGTATATTTATACGCAATTCATCCCCTCCCTAAGAGGAAGGGGACTTCTTGCGAATAGTGTTAAATTCTATCTTTTTTGATATTTTTTATCATTACAAAATATTAATTCAAGATTTTGCATTGTATTTTTAACAGCATTATCTGTAGAATTGCGTTTTAAGCCACTTCTCCAATCAGAATCGGCTTGTTTTCTTTCAAGCATATTTGTCAACCACAAATTTTTGTCGAGAGTTAAAGCACGTTCAGAAAGCATTTGAAGGTTATTAATTAGAGTTTGTTTGTCTGATATAAGCAATTCATTAGCATCTTTACAATTGCCCCATATGTCATTAGGAGCAATGATGTATGGTATTCTGTGTTCATCACATTCTTTTGCAAGGCTTGTAGTAGCTATTGCACCTCGTTTGTCGTTATCCAGAGCAAGAATAAGGACAGCAGAAGTATTGTAGCTAAAAATCTTTCGTATGTTACTTGCAGAGCCTAAACCGATACAATGATAGCCACATTCAATGACACTCATACAATCGATTTCACCTTCAACAACAAAACAGTATTGCTGTTTCAATGCTGTTGGATTAAGAATATGAGCAGTTCCTCGTTTCTGCTTTACATTATCCACTGTACTTCGCCACGCAAAGCTTGACGGCGAAGTGGGAATTATGATGGCTGATGTTGATAAGTTCTCATTGCGATTGTACATAAAATTATGAATAGACCTGTTTAATAACCTATTTTTGAAAATTATATATACCACAAATCAAAGCGACAC
>JAZKXQ010000366.1:0-3550 GCA_045611725.1 Oscillospiraceae bacterium | reverse complement strand
TAATCCTCATTTTCAGAGAAATTTTCTGCATCAACAGAGAGAATTTCATTTCCCTCGCTATCCTGTCCTTTAAGTGTGAGGGTTTCTTCAGAACCGGAATAGCTATGTGTTACATAGTATGTATTTCCGTCCGTATCAACTGAAATATTGGTTGAAATCGTTGTATTTTCAGGGAGTGAAACTGTAAACTTATTTATAAATTTTCCGGATATATCAAAAGACATTATGCAATTATCAATAAGTTCAAAATTTTCTGAATAGCTTACTCCATAAGCATAGATTTTATCATTCTGATATGCAAGTTGACTTGTAATTTCATAGCCTTCCGGAATTTCAAGAGTTCCACACTGATTATAGAATATTTCCTGTTCAGGCTTATAAACCTTTTCAGCTGTCTGAACAGTTTCCTGAACCTGTTCGGTTGTGCTTTTATTTTCAGTAACTTCATTTTTATCCTTGTTACAGCCTGTAAGCAATAGCATTACAGTAAGTAAAAGGGCTGTTTTCTTCCTCATATTTTTTTATCTCCTTTATTGTATTCTTTTAGTTTGTTTATTATATATTCATAATTATTTTTTTTATGGGGAATAAGACATTCTGTACAGTTTTTTATTCCGTTTGAACTGTATGAGAAATTCCCACCACATTTATCTCCAAGCATATAAAGGGGACAATAACAGAAAAGACAATTGAAATCTTCTTTGTTACTGGTTTTATGACAGGGATAATATTCACATTTGGTATTTGTGAAAAATTTATAATTATCATTCATATAATAAACTCCTTGTTTTATCTCTACTAATGGATTATATCATATTTTTTAAGATACTTCAATAATAAAATAATAATATTATGTCAATAATAATTTTTGTAAAATATTTGTTTGTATGCATTGACAAAATAATAACAATATGCTAAAATTATAATATCGATAAAAAAATATCGATTAATTTTACAGAATACCATAGCAGAATACATTATTCTGCATAATTATAAAAAATTTAAGAACAGGAGATTATTTATTATGAAAGATGAAGCTGTAATCAGAAACAATGAATATCTCGTTGACAGCGTTGAAACGCTTTTAAGAAAAATCAATGAGATTAAATCAGCACAGTCTGAATTTGCTAAGTTTTCTCAGCAACAGGTTGATGAAATTTTCAGAGCAGCTGCCTCGGCTGCCAATAAGGAAAGACTTTCTCTTGCTAAATTAGCTGTGCAGGAAACAGGTATGGGTGTAGTTGAAGATAAGGTTATTAAGAATAATTATGCTTCTGAACATATCTATAACGCATATAAAAATGTAAAAACCTGTGGAATTATCGAAAAAGATGAATCATATGGTACTATGAAAATTGCAGAACCTATTGGTGTAATTTCTGCTGTAATTCCTACTACAAATCCTACTTCAACAGCAATATTCAAAATACTTCTTGCCCTTAAAACAAGAAATGGGATTATAATTTCTCCTCACCCAAGAGCAAAGAATTGTACAATAGCTGCTGCAAAGCTTATGCTTGAGGGTGCTGTAAAGGCAGGAGCTCCCGAAAATATTATAGGCTGGATTGATGTTCCATCACTTGATATGACAAATACAGTTATGAAAGAATCAGATATAATTCTTGCAACAGGTGGGCCTGGAATGGTTAAAGCTGCTTATTCAAGCGGAAAACCTGCCCTTGGCGTAGGTGCTGGAAATACTCCTGCAATAATTGATAAAAGTGCTGATATAAAACTTGCTGTAAATTCTGTAATTCATTCAAAAACTTTTGATAATGGTATGATTTGTGCTTCTGAACAGTCTGTTATCATTGATAAGGAAATATACAACGAAGTTAAAAAGGAATTTGCTTACAGAGGCTGTCATATTCTCACTTCGGAGGAAACTGATAAAGTAAGAAAAACTATAATAATTGATGGAAAACTCAATGCTAAAATAGTTGGTCAGACAGCTCATCATATTGCTGAACTTTCAGGTTTTGAAGTACCTGAAAATACAAGAATATTAATTGGAGAAGTTGAAAATGTTGAACAGTCTGAAGAATTTGCTCACGAAAAACTTTCTCCTGTACTTGCAATGTATAAGGCTGAAAATTTTGATGATGCAATAGAAAAGGCTGACAGACTCGTTCAGGACGGTGGATATGGTCATACTTCATCTGTATATCTTGATGCTGTAAATGAAAGAGAAAAGCTTGAAAAATTCTCTCATAGAATGAAAACCTGTCGTATACTTGTAAATACTCCTTCATCACACGGAGGAATAGGCGACCTTTATAATTTCAATCTTGCACCTTCTCTTACTCTCGGCTGTGGCTCGTGGGGAGGAAATTCAACTTCTGATAATGTAGGTGTAAAACATCTTCTCAATATAAAAACAGTTGCTGAAAGGAGAGAAAATATGCTTTGGTTCAGAACTCCTCAAAAGGTTTATTTCAAAAAAGGCTGTCTGCCTGTGGCTCTTGATGAACTTAAAACTGTACTTGATAAGAAAAAGGCATTTATTGTTACAGATAATTTCCTTTATAAGAGTGGAAAAACAAAATGTGTTACAAATAAGCTTGATGATATGAGTATTGCTTACTCTGTATTTTCAGATGTTGAATCAGACCCGACTCTTAGAAGTGCATTAAAAGGTGCTGAGACTATGAGAAAATTTGAGCCTGACTGCATTATTGCTGTAGGTGGAGGTTCAGCAATGGACGCTGCAAAAATAATGTGGGTTATGTATGAACACCCAGAGGCTGACTTTATGGATATGGCAATGCGTTTTATTGATATAAGAAAGAGAGTTTATTCATTCCCAGAAATGGGTAAAAAGGCTTATTTCATAGCAATTCCTACATCATCGGGAACAGGTTCGGAGGTTACTCCTTTTGCAGTTATTACTGATGAAAAAACAGGCGTTAAATATCCTTTAGCAGATTATCAGTTACTTCCGAATATGTCAATAATAGATACTGACCTTATGATGACTGCTCCAAAGGGACTTACTGCCGCATCGGGACTTGATGCTATGACTCACGCTCTTGAGGCATATGCATCTGTAATGGCTACGGATTATACAGATGGTCTTGCATTAAAGGCTTTGAAGAATATATTTGAATATCTGCCTCGTGCATATAAAGACGGTCAGACAGATATTAAGGCAAGAGAAAAAATGGCAGACGCTTCAACAATCGCAGGTATGGCATTTGCTAATGCATTCCTTGGAATATGTCATTCAATGGCACATAAGCTTGGAGCATTTCATCATATTCCTCACGGTGTGGCAAATGCTTTGCTTATAAATGAAGTTATGCATTTCAATATTTCTGATGCACCTGTTAAAATGGGAACATTTTCACAGTATCAGTATCCTCACGCTCTTGAAAGATATGCTGAATGTGCAAGATTTATCGGAGTTACAGGAAAAGATGACAGGGAAGTATTTGAAAAATTCCTTGAAAAGATAGATGAACTTAAACTTTCTGTAGGCATACCAAAGACCATAAAAGAATGGTTTAAGATTACAGGCTGTTCAACAGAGGAAAAATTTTATGAAACTCTT
>JAZKXQ010000365.1:0-2107 GCA_045611725.1 Oscillospiraceae bacterium | reverse complement strand
AGTTAAACTGTGCGGAGGGTTAGTAAAAAAATAAAAACCACAGGAGGTTACTACAATGGCAGTAGTATCAATGAAACAGCTTCTTGAAGCTGGTGTACATTTCGGTCATCAGACAAGAAGATGGAATCCAAAAATGGCACCTTATATCTTTACTGAAAGAAATGGTATTTATATCATCGACCTTCAGAAAACAGTTAAGAAGCTTGAAGACGCTTATATGTTTATCCGTGACATTTCAGCAGAAGGCAAGTCAGTTCTTTTCGTAGGTACAAAGAAACAGGCTGGTGACTCTGTTAAGGAAGAAGCTATCCGTGCAGGTGCTCACTACGTTAATGCAAGATGGCTCGGCGGAAAGGTGACAAACTTCAAGACTATCAGAAGAAGAATTGAACGTCTTGAACAGCTCAGAAAGATGGAAGAAGATGGTACATTCGACCTCCTTCCAAAGAAAGAAGTTATCAAGCTCAACCTCGAAATCGAAAAGCTTGAAAAATTCCTTGGCGGTATCAAGGATATGGATAAGCTCCCTGGAGCACTCTTTATTGTTGACCCAAGAAAAGAAAAGATTGCAGTTTCAGAAGCTAAGAAGCTCAACATTCCGATTGTTGCAATTGTTGATACAAACTGCGACCCTGATGAAGTTGACTACGTAATTCCTGGTAACGATGACGCTATCAGAGCTGTTAAGCTTATCGCTGGTACTATCGCTAATGCTATTATCGAAGGTAGACAGGGCGATGATGGTGCTGTTGTTGAACAGACTGAAGAAGAAACAGCTGAAGAAATTGCTGAATAATTAATATATAAATAACCTAATTCTTTTGAGGAGGATTATTATGGTTATTAGTGCTAAGGACTTTGCTGCTCTTAAAGAAAGAACAGGCGTTGGTATTATGGACTGCAAGAAGGCTCTTATGGAAACTAACGGTGATGTTGAAGCTGCTATCGTTATTCTTCGTGAAAAGGGTCTTGCTACTCAGGCTAAAAAATCAGGCAGAGTTGCTGCTGAAGGTATCGTAACTGCTGTTGTTGACGCTGAAAAGAAAGTCGGCGTTGTTCTCGAAGTTAACTCAGAAACAGACTTCGTTGCAAAGAATGATGACTTTAAGGCATTCGTAAACGATGTTGCAAAGACTATTATAGATTCAAATCCAGCTGACGTTGAAGCTCTTAACAGCACAAAGATGTCAGATAAGGACGTTACAGTTAAGGAAGCTTATGACGAACTCTTCCTTAAAATCCGTGAAAATATGCAGATTCGCCGTTTCGTAAGAATGGAAGGCGTTCTCGTATCTTATGTTCACGGTGATGGTCAGTTCGGTGTTATGGTTAAGCTTGATACTGATGTTGACGCTTCAAATGCTGACCTTATTGCTTGTGGTAAGGATGTATGTATGCAGATTACATCAATGAACCCAGGCTACCTCAACAGAGAAGCTGTTCCTGCAAGTGTTATCGAAAATGAAAAGCAGATTATGCTTGCTCAGATGGCTGAAGACCCTAAGATGGCTAATAAGCCTGACCAGGTTAAGAATAAGATTGTTGACGGTAAGGTTGGCAAATTCTATTCTGAAAACTGCCTTATCGAACAGGCTTTCGTTAAGGACGGCGATGTAACTGTTGGACAGTATGTTGAAAATGTTGCTAAGTCACTTGGCGGTTCAATTGCTGTTGCTGATTACGTTCGTTATGAAAGAGGCGAAGGTATCCAGAAGAAAGAAGATAACTTTGCTGATGAAGTTGCAAGTATGATTAAGTAATTAATTAAATATATTTGTAATATAAAAAAAAGACTTTTCGGATTTATTTCGGAAAGTCTTTTTGTTTTATATATAATTTACAAATAAAAGGAGGAACTTTACAAAAAGTCCCTCCCCTATTCATTATCAGTCTATATTAGCAAAAGCTTGTTCAATATCAGCAATTATATCATCAACATTTTCAAGACCACAAGAAAATCTTATCATACCAGCATTTACTCCAGCAGCAACAAGCTGTTCATCAGTAAGCTGACGATGAGTTTCACTCGCAGGGTGAAGAACACAGGTTCTTATATCAGCAACGTGAACTTCGTTTGATGCAAGTTTAAGGCTGTCCATAAATTTAA
>JAZKXQ010000364.1:0-1809 GCA_045611725.1 Oscillospiraceae bacterium | reverse complement strand
TGCTTTGGTGTATTATTTACAGGATTTGTAGGCTGTGTTGGTACTGCAAACTGTTTGAGGAAATCATCTCCCTCTAAATCCATTGATGGTGCTGTCTGCTTTGGCGTATTGTTTACAGGATTTGTAGGCTGTGTTGGTACTGCAAATAAATCTTCCTCTAATTCAGCTAAAGGCTTAACTTGTTCAGACTTTTTAACAGGTTCTGAAACAGGAATATCCATATCAGGAATTACAAGCTCATCAGGTTCTAACATCTTTGGCTTTGAAGAAAATTTATTAACAGGAATTTCACTGCTCATATCTGAAAGAATTGACTCCATTTCAGATACTTCTACTTCATTCTGGGATTTTGCAGGTTGTGATGTAGGAACTCCAAACTGTTTAAAGAAACTTTCACTTGCTGAATCTATATGTTTATGTTTTGAAACTTGTTCAGGATTTTCAACAATAGAAACAGGTTTGGAATCTATCACATTTTCAGAAACAGAATTATCCTGTACAGGAGAATTAACATATGATGGAGTAAACCTTTGAATTGGAGTATCAGGTGGTGGAAGTTTTACAGCTTTTGGAACTTCATATTCATTATTTAAATTCTGAGAATTTGAAGATACAGATGTGTTATTGACATATGAAGGAGCAAATCTCTGCACAGGCTTGTCCGAAGGTGGAAGTTTAACTGCTTTTGGAACAACATAATTATCATCATTTTTTTGTGAAGAAACTGGTGGGAGTGGTGGAGCTGATGGAGTCGGTTCAGAAGATTTTGAAGGCTTTGCAGGTTTAGTCTTTTTCTTCATTTCCTTTTCTTCACGAGCCTGTTGCTTATTGGTTTCCTTAATAATTTTCTTTGAGATTACATTCTTACATTTATCGCAGGTAATTTTAGAAACTGCATCTATCATAGATTCAAGGTCACTCAAAGGTTCGCCTGTCTTATACTTCAGAACATTTTCCGGAGTACTATATTTTATACCACAGGCAGTTTTTTTATCATTATCAGTTGCGTGTACATCGACATCATTTATATCGCTGATAAGAGTAATCGGCATTTCTTATCCTCCTGTTCAAAAAATCATTTAATTAAATTATACATTAGTTGATAAAAAAAATCAATACTTTTGTACAATCTTTATACTAATATTTAAAAATTATTTTTTATGAAGCTCCCACCTCTATAGATAGGAATAGTTCACTCATAAAGATTATTACAAAATAACCCTATGCTATAATTATGTTTCATACGTTGTAAGTATTCTCTGTGCAATTTCAGTTTTTGTCTGTCTGGAATTCATTGCCTGTTTTTCAATATATCTGTGAGCCTGAGGTTCTGTAAATTTAAGATATTGCATAAGAGTAGCTTTTGCTCTGTCTATAAGCATTTTTTCTTCAAATTTTATATTTTTGGAATTTAAATTCTGAGATTTTAATAAAATAATCATTTTAAATGTTTGAAGAAATAATGCTCTGTTGCAAGGTTTAGGAAGAATATATATTCCATATTTATTTACTTTTTCATAAATTATATCTAAAAATTCATATTCACATAAAACAAGTACATCTGTATTTGATTTTTTTGAAATATATTCTATAAAATCATCTTCAAAAGGAATATTTATTATAATCATTTCAAATTTCTGTTTTTTCATAATTTCGGATAATTGATTTTTTTGTGAAATAGTTATTATTTCATATAAGTTCAAAGAATTAACAATTTCTGTGATTTTATTCTGTTCTGATAAATCAGAAATCAAGAGTATTTTTTTCATTATACACCACCTTTTTTATTAAATTATATCATAATAATTT
>JAZKXQ010000363.1:0-3010 GCA_045611725.1 Oscillospiraceae bacterium | reverse complement strand
GGCGTTGAAAAAGGCAGAGCTGCCATAAAAGATGGCGAAATTGATTACTGTGGTCACAAGTTTAAAAAGCTTTTGTTCCTGTATCCCGAATATTCAAAATATTCAGAATGATGCCCTCTCATACTGTAAAGAAGTTTATTCTTCATACTCTGCTGTGGGTCATTAAGATACTGCCTGTCAAGTGGTATCTGCTTATGTCTTACTATATTCCTCAGAACAGCTTCGGGATTTTTAAGAGAATATATATCATAATTTCCCTCAATATCCTGCATATGATAATCACTGACCATTTTGGTATAGTCAAGAGATATTCCACAACTTAAAATCAATTCAGATGGTTTCTCAAAATTAACAGGATTTGCATTTTCTGAAATTCTTATCTCATTGCTGTTGCGTACATACGGATATATCCCATTGATTTTATAGCTGATATTAACTATAGCGTCCCATAAATCAGCATTTTCTTTAAGGAATATGTAATTCTGAACAGTATCATTATTTTCATAAGAAATATTGGGAATATCAATAAAACTCTGCATAAGACTGTCAAGCGAAACACTATACATCATTCCTGGAACAGGCTGATTTTGTGTAAGAAGTGATGTAAAGCTTTTTGAGGAGATTTTAACCGTAGCTTTATCAGATTTTTCGCAATATTCAAGCTCATCAATCAGCCCATAATGAACAGGAAAATTATTTGCATATATTGTTATATCCTTATACTGAGTTGAAACAGTATCAGAAATAAAAACAACATCTGCTTTTGTGTATGGAGTAAAATATTCTTTTTCAACCTTAAAAGAAATTATATCGCTGAAAGAATAAGTATTATTATCAATATCAGTAAGAATTATATTTACCATTTTTTATACTCCCTTACAGAAATCTATGCTTATGCTGTTGATAAATCCATTTTTATTTTTTTCAATACAATATTCACAGACTTTCATTTCTGAAAATTCTGTCCCATCAATGGTGAATGAAAATTTATCCCCGAAAATAAGAGCATTTTCAAGAGATGATACTATTCCCTCATCATATGATTTACAATCTGACTTCACAGAAACCATAAGAGGATTTAAGCCTTTTCTGAATAAAAGTATATCCCCCGAAACAGTAAACTGTTTTGAAATATTTTCAGAGTGTGAAATTTTATATGATGATACAACAAAAGTATAATTATTTACTGTAATCGTATTTACAGCATTATTAGTAATTTTAGTCAACTATTCCACCTCCGAAATTCCATTTATAACAATACAGCTGGATAATTCCAGCTGATTAAGATTTTTATTATAAATAACAGCTGAAACCTGCATATCTGATATATTAAGATTTGAAATTGTGAGAATATTAAGAAATTTCTCCTCAAAAGTTCTGTAAAGAACAGAATAGTCAGTATCGGGAGGAGCAAAAAGAGATACATTAAGCTTTATATCAAGCAGAGCATCTTTTTTCTGAATTTCAGAAGTCGGAAAAATTTCAATTTTTGCAGAATTTATTCCCACAACTCCATAAAATGAATTTCTGTCGGCAGATGATGAGGGATATTCAGTAAATACAGGGAAACCACAATGCGACTGTAAAATATAAGCTACATTTGAAGCAACTGAAGTAAATTCCATAAGAAAAAACTCCTTTTATATTTTAATAAAAATAAATTCCGAATCGTCAACCAAATCAGAAATACTTACCCAGTAGTCACGGACAAGATTTCTTGCCAGTTCAGATTTATATCCTCCATTATCCTCCACAGCAACAGTTCCTGAACGTGTATAAGTAAGCTTATCATTAAATGACTTAATCTGCATATATCTGAGATTTGCAATTGCAGCACAAAGAAAAGCAATTCTTTCATCATTCAAATCAGTATCTTTTTTCAGTTTCGGAAGAACATCACACATTGAGGAATTTATAACAGGCATATATTTTCTTACATCTGTTTCACCCGAAAAGAGAGTAAAAAGACCGCTTATTTTTTCAATATCCATTATTTATCGTTCCTCCTTAATTTGAAATCCGAAAAAGAATTTTCAGAAGTCTGTTTAATCTGCTCTGAAGTCTTAGCAGACGGTTTATATTCCTTAATGAGTGATTGTCTGAACTCTGTAAGTTCTGCAATATCCATCTTATCAACAGCCTTTAAAAGAGCCTTTGAACAGCTGTCGGACTTAGTAAGATAACAAAGCCTTATAACATCACTTTTAATGTCATCATAAAGCATATTTATTATATCATCTTTCTGTTTAAGAATTTGTGACACTTCATCATAGCTTTTTTCATCTCTGAAATGCTTTGTAGTAATCCCAGCATTGACCTGTGCAGGAACAGCGACAAAACTCCATTCATAAGCGTCCTTTATATCATCAAGGATAGTATAGCAATGCTTTTCGCCATATTTTTTCCCTTTTATATGAACACAGGATTTAATTTTCCTGTCTACACCACATATTGAACATATACTTTTTAAGGCACTACAGGAAATGCTGACTTCTTTTTTGATACCTGCATCAATTTCCTTAATCAAATCCCTGTTAGAATCTGTCCTCACCATATAAGCAGAACCTTTAAGGTATCTGTAAGGCTTACCATAAGCTGTAAGTTTTGAGGGGTCGCAGACTATTTCAGTATCGAATATTCTTGCAGTCTGATTTGAACCTTTTGGGTTATGGTCAAAAATACCAGTCTTGCCTATAAAAAGATTTTTAAGAGTTTCAAGAGCATTTTCAGAAAATGCCTCATAATCCCTGTCAATATCATTATCGCAAAGAATTACATTGAAGATATAGACTTCATCTTCTGTATGCTCACGCCTTGTAAATTTATTAAGCTTTTCAAGCATAAAATCGCTCCTTTTTATTTTTATACAGAGTACAGAGGACAAATCCTCCATACTCTGACTTTTTAAGTAAATTTGATTTATTAAATTAGACTAAATCAAGAACTCTTACAGCTCCACTCATAAGCTTTTTAAATCCTGTAAATACTGAAACAGCGATACAATCAAGCT
>JAZKXQ010000362.1:0-1184 GCA_045611725.1 Oscillospiraceae bacterium | reverse complement strand
AAAATATGTTGACTTTATATAATTCTATTATAACATATTCTTTTAAAAAGGTAAATAAAAATTTATTAAACTTCAAAAAAATATTCTTTTGAAGTTTCATCTTCCACACAAATTATATTATTATCTATAAATTTTATCTTTTCAAACCATATATCTCCATTACGGTAAAATTCTTTCCACTGGCTTGTTTTTGTATTATATGAATACTCCTTAAATGGCTTTTTAAGATAATATATTATAATTCCACAGCCACACATAACTAAAAATTTATTATTTTTATCTATTTCAGCACAGTAAACATCGCCGTAAAAATCACCTGTACATATTGAAAATTTTTTTATTTTATCATAAAGATAAACAGTTTCATACTCATTTTCAACTTTGTAAAATTCATTTTCATATAAAATTTGCATATAAATAATTCCTTTCTAAAAAAATATATGTTATAATAAAAATAAAAACGGAGATATTTTTTCTATGAAAACTCTTATTTTTAATGGTTCTCCCCGACAAAATGGTGATACAGTTTTTATGATTAAAGAACTTATAAAATATCTTAAAGGGGAGTATAAAATTGTGAATACTTATAAGGACAATATTTCTCCCTGTATAGATTGCAGAAAATGCCGTAAATATTCTGGTTGTGCAATTAATGATGATATGCAGGAAATATATAAATATATTGAACTTTGTGACAATATAATAATAGCCTCGCCTATTTATTTTTCAGAACTTACAGGAAAAATGCTTGATACTGGGAGCAGATTTCAGACCTTTTTTTCTGCACAGTATTTCAGAAATGAAAAAATTATTGAAAAACAGAAAAAAGGAGCTGTTCTCCTTGCAGGAGGAGGTACGGGAAATCCTGAAAAGGCTTATCAGACTGCAAAATGCCTTATGCGTTATATGAATGTAAATAATATTTTTCCTTTGATATGCAGTCATAATACAGACAATATTCACACTTGGGAAGATACACAAATTTCTGAAAAAATTAAGGCTCTTGCTGATTTCCTGTCTATATAATACACTATTTTTACATAATATTTTTTTAATTTATATTTACTTTTTATAAATTTTATGTTATAATACACTAAATTATATACATTGGAGGTTATTCTATGAAATTAATACCATTATATATTTCATCAGTTTTAATGCTTTCTGCTGTTACTGTAAATACT
>JAZKXQ010000361.1:0-3926 GCA_045611725.1 Oscillospiraceae bacterium | reverse complement strand
CATAATGATATGCTCCATATTTTTCTGCTTTTTCCTTATATTCTGCAATGGTTTTGCTGTCTGTATAATAATAAAGGTCTACTCCGCCACTTGCCTGTAAAACTGAGGGAATAAATTCAACCTCATATTTTTCAGCATTATCGGGAATAGTTTTTGGAAGAGCATAATGTATTGCACTGTCTTTAGAAAATCCAGATGTATATAATGCTCTTTGAACAGGATAATACCATTTCCAATCATTATGCATTGTAAATGGTAAAATTAACAATGCAACTGCAACAGTATACAATAAAATTCTGACAGTAACCATTATAATTTTAAACGGCTTTTTAATTGGATTGTCAATATAATACAATCTTTTACAAAATCCTATTGTAAGCAGAAAAAGAAAAACTATTCCTATTACCATAAAGTAAAATCCACAATATGTTGTAACAATAAAGAAAAGACTACTAAACATAAAAAACAGGCAAAATGTTATATCAATATATCTCCAATTGGAAATTATATGATTTGTTTTATATTTTTCCATTTTTAGTATATAAATAAGAAAAAACAACATAGCTATTCCAAATATTGCACCTTCATATTTGAAAATTACATACAATAAAGGAATACCTATACATATTATAAGAATAGCATATTTTAATATGGAAACCTTATCTTTTTTAAACATAATCTATACACCATAATGTATAACATATTTTTTATTGTCATATGCTTTTTTTAACAGAAAAATCAATTCACTGAAAATATCATCATTTTCAAGCACTGATATAAATTCTTCAAGAGATGTATAGGGAATAATTGTAATCCCATACCAGCACAAATCTGTTGTAAATTCTTCTGTACTCGGATTTATTGTTTTCAGATTTTTTAATTTACTGCATACCGATAGAAAACAATCGTCTTCTACCGATATGCAGTTATATTTTTCAGGCTCATATTCTATATAATCTTCAAGTCTTTCTGAAAAGCTGTCAATTATACCAAATTGATGAACACACGCCATATCTATAAATTAACCGTTGATAGCAGCCTGTACGATTGTATTGAAATCTCCAGCCTTGAGTGATGCTCCACCGATAAGACCACCGTCAATGTTTGGCTTAGCAAGGAGTTCTGCACAGTTAGCTGCATTCATTGAACCACCGTACTGAATTGTTACACCGTTTGCAACTTCTTCATTGAAGATACCTGCAATTGTCTTGCGGATAAATGCACAAACTTCTTCAGCCTGTTCAGGAGTTGCAGTCTTGCCTGTACCAATAGCCCATACTGGTTCATATGCGATAACAACATTCTTTATGCACTTTTCACAAGTACCCATAAGAGCAATCTTTGTCTGCATTGCAACAACTTCTTCAGTAATGTTCTTTTCTCTCTGTTCAAGAGTTTCACCAACGCATACGATTGGCTTAAGACCTGCTTCAAGAGCTGCAAGAGTTCTCTTGTTTACAGTTTCATCAGTTTCACCAAAATACTGTCTTCTTTCTGAGTGACCGATTACAACATATTCAACGCCGAGTTCAACGAGCATATCAGCTGAAATTTCACCTGTGAATGCACCGCTCTTTTCAAAATGAACGTTTTCAGCACCAATCTTTACATTTGAACCTTCTGTAGTATTCATAGCTGTTTCAAGGTTTGTGAAAGGTACACAAGCAATAACTTCAACATTGCCTTCTGCATTAGCAACGAGTGGCTTAATTTCTTCAAGAAGTGCCTTTGCTTCAGGTCTTGTCTTGTTCATCTTCCAGTTACCAGCGATAATAGCTTTTCTTAATGTTTTATTCATAATTTTTACTCCTTAAAATAAATTTTTATACTTCTCAATATATATATCAAGAAGTTTATATATCCAGCTGTCAATATGAGAAAACTTATATCCCAGATTTTTGGCAATATCAGTATTTATACTGTACTGTGCCTGACTATTATAAGGTGCAGATTCAGCATTATTATCTAAAACTGCCTTTTTACCTGTTTTATTTTCAATATATGAAATAATCTCACTTAAAGATATTGTTCCATATGAACTGCCATTAACAGCACCTTTATAATCCTTATCAGCAAGAAATGCAAGAAAATCCCCTGCTTCATTGGAATTTATAAAGCTCATCTGACAATCTATGTTATCAATATACATAGGAACTTGTTTTATTATACGTTCAGCATAAAACTCAAGACGTTTTGTATAATCATCTTTTCCCAGTACAACAGGATACCTTACAGCAATTGCATTAATGTGGGGATAATTCTGCCATAATGCATATTCTGCCTGTCTTTTAACTTCATCATATGGGAAATCTTCTCTTGAACACCACACAACATTTTCACCATATGGGTCAAAATCAGATTCTTTTATATCCATACTAACCGACTTATAAACAGCAGTACTTGACATATAAATGTATTTTCCACATTTTATGATGTCAAGAAGATATTTTATATCATTTGAACAGTATGCAATTTTATCATAAACTATATCGAAATATTTTCCATACAGTTTATCTTTTATACTTTCAGCATTATGACGGTCAATGACAAGCCTTGAAACACTGTCACCAAAACAATCAGAAGTAATTCCTCTTGTAGCAATAGTTATATCATATCCAAGACTTATAAGCTTTTCAACCATCGGAATACCGAAATATCTTGTTCCACCTAATATTAAAATTTTCATATTACTTTTTTACAGGGCGAACAAAGTCCGCCCTGATTATTTTTTAAATAATTAATAGTAATTACTTTTCAGCGATAACAGCAACACCTGGAAGAACCTTGCCTTCGAGGTATTCAAGTGAAGCACCGCCACCTGTTGAGATATGGCTCATCTTATCAGCAAAACCTAACTGCATAACAGCAGCTGCTGAGTCACCACCACCGATGATTGTTGTAGCGTCTGTTTCAGCAAGAGCCTTTGCAACTGCGATTGTACCCTTAGCAAGTACAGGGTTTTCAAATACACCCATAGGGCCGTTCCAAACAACAGTCTTTGCAGACTTAACTGCTTCAGCAAAGAGTTCCATTGTCTTTGTACCAATATCAAGACCCATCTTATCAGCTGGAATCTTGTCAGAATCAACAACTTCAACAGCTATTTCAGCGTCAATTGGAGTTGGGAATTCAGCTGCAATTGTTGTATCGATAGGAAGGAGAAGCTTCTTACCAGCCTTTTCAGCCTTTTCAAGCATTTCCTTGCAGTAGTCAATCTTTTCATTGTCAACAAGTGATGTACCTACTTCATAGCCCTTAGCCTTGAGGAATGTATAAGCCATACCACCACCAATGATAAGAGTATCGCACTTTTCAATAAGGTTTGAGATAACATTAAGCTTATCAGCAACCTTAGCACCACCGAGGATAGCAACGAAAGGTCTTACAGGAACTTCTACAGCATTTCCAAGATACTGGATTTCCTTCTGCATAAGGTAACCAACAGCAGTTTCCTTAACGAACTTAGTAACACCAGCTGTTGAAGCGTGAGCTCTGTGAGCTGAACCGAAAGCGTCCATAACGAATACTTCGCCGTTTACGAGGTCAGCCAGTTCCTTGCTGAATTCTTCGCCGTTCTTAGTTTCTTCAGCACCTCTGAAACGTGTATTTTCGAGGAGAACAACTTCGCCTTCATTCATTTCTGCAACAGCCTTCTTAGCATTTTCACCTGCTACAGTATCATCTTTAGCAAAAGTAACCTTTACAGGAGCAAGAACTTCTGCAAGTCTTGCAGCTACAGGAGCGAGTGAGAACTTATCTTCAGGGCCGTTCTTAGGCTTTCCGAGGTGTGAACAGAGAACAACCTTACCACCATCAGCAATAAGCTTCTTGATAGTTGGGAGAGCAGCCTGAATTCTGTTATCATTAGTAATAACGCCTTCTTTAAGAGGTACGTTAAAATCGCATCTTACGAGGACGCATTTGCC
>JAZKXQ010000360.1:0-2087 GCA_045611725.1 Oscillospiraceae bacterium | reverse complement strand
AGTCCAGTTTACTCCATAGACTATTTTAGTCACTCTAATTTTGTCTTTGGACTTGCTTTGACTTTATTATACATCAGTTTTCTTTTTTGAGGAATACGTCTTTTATTTGACGCTTACAAAATAAACGCTTCAATTTACTTTACAGTAAACAGAAGCGTGTTTTCATTATATTCATTGTCGAATTTGCGTTATTTTAAATATGTTACCATTATATATTCTTCATCATTTTCATCAATAATTTTAAATCCTGTTTTTAAATACATTTTTACTGCATAGTTAGCTTTCTGAACAGCAAGAGAAGCTTTTTCATAACCACATTTTTTTAACATTTCAAGCATTTTTATCATCATATCAGTTCCTATTCCAAAGCCTCTGTATTCCTTGTAAAGAGAAATAGCAAATGAAGGTGTTTTATCATCAATATGACCATAATCATTCATAATACGAACCCATACTGCACCTATTACTTCTCCATCAACTTCGGCAACAAGGCATTTATCATCATCTGATTTTCCAAAATTATCTACATAAACCTGTAATTCAGCATTTTGAATTATTGATTTGTCAGGAGGTTCAATTCCTTCAGGTATAAATATTGCTTCATAGAGGAAATCATTTAATAAATCATATTCTGTTTCATTTATCTCACGAATTATATAGTTGATATTAACTGATTTTTCCATTTTAATAAGATATTCTGTTGTATCTTCTTCAAATTTTCTGTCATCTGTTTTATGAAATCCATTCTTTTCATAAAATTTGATAGCTCTCTGATTTTTTTCCAATGCCCATAAAAAATTAACATTGTGATTTTTTAATGCATAATTAAGTAATTCAGCACCGATAGATTGTCCCTGTAAAACAGGTTCAACAAATAATTTTTTAATTTCTTTTCCATCAACAGAGATAAAACCTTTTACAGCTCCATCATCATAAACATATGTATTCTGAATAAATTTTTCATCATTATAATATTTTTCTGATTCAGTTAATACTTGAAGTTCATCAAAATAATACTCATCATTTTTAAATATAGGATAAAAATTTAATCTATAATTGAAAATTTCAATTTCAGCTATTCTTGAAATATCTTCTTTTTTTGCTTTTCTTATATTTTTTGTCATATCTTTTTATCCTCCCATACAAGATTATATCTTGTCACACCATTATCAGCAGTAGTTGAATTATACAACACACAGCCTAAATGCTGATACATATCTGAATAGTTTTTCATATCCGTATCAATTAATAATGGAACATCTTTTTCAGATGCCATATTTTTAGCATACTCTATAAGCTTTCTAGCAATTCCTTCGCCTTGATTCTCTTTATTTACACATACCAGTAAAACATCTATATGAGGTTTATTCTGATATTCTGCATTTCCTCCTGCAATTTGTTTTATATGCTTTATAAATTTTTTCAATGTTTTGAAAGGAATATTCCTTAACATTTTAAAAAGCATTTTTATTTTTAATAAAAGAGATTCTTCACCTGTAAAAGCAAGTCCTATATAACCTTTTTTATCCTTTGTTCTGTAAAGTAAATGAGCTTTATAAACATATTCAACATATGCATCCATATATGCCATAACCAAATGTTTTCTTTCTTGGATATTTCCAAATTCGTGAAGAAGCTCATTGGTTATAAAAGCTTCACCTATAAGATTTTTTATCTCTTTTAATTCTATATCCGATATATTTTCTACTTTTTCCAATAAAAATTATCCTTTCTGAATTTCTATATTATCATTAATATGCCATATTATAGCATATTTTTGTAAAATAATCAATATAATTTACATACAAAAAATTATAATTTTTACTGATTATATTAAAAGAAAAAATATATGATATAATTACTATTGATAGTATCGATTTTTATAAAATACTTGACTTTATATCTTATATACTGATATAATTATATTTGTATAATTTGTACTAAAGAATTACAAATTAATAAAAAATATTTTCAAAAGGGGTCTGATAAAAAAATGACAGAGAAAAAAAGTGGATTCAGTACGAAAATAGGTTTCGTACTTGCGGCGGCAGGTTCTGCCGTAGGACTTGGAAACATATGGCGTTTCC
>JAZKXQ010000359.1:0-1225 GCA_045611725.1 Oscillospiraceae bacterium | reverse complement strand
GATGAAGTGACAGAGGAAAATATAAGAGGTCTTAAATTCCTTGAACCTTTTGGAGAGGGCAATGAAGAACCGTTGTTTCTTATAAACGGAGCAACAATTGAGAATATAATTCCTCTTGCAAATGGTATGCATACAAAACTTATGTTAAGATATGGAAATACAGCCTTTGAGGCACTTCTTTTCAGAATATCTCCGCAGGATTCGTGGATAAAAGCAGGAGAGAAATGGAGTTTTATAGTTTCGCTGGGAATAAATTCATTCAGAGGAAGAAATACTATATCAGCAACAGTAAAGGATTACAGAAAATGTGGTATAAAACAGGAAAAATATATCCTGTCAGAAAAAATCTATGAAAAATATTTAAGAAATGAAATGGAAAATTCAGAGATAAAAGCTATATGTCCTTCAAAGGAAGAACTTACAACTGTTTATAAATATCTTGGAAATTCCGTTCAGAATATTGATAATCTGTATACTAATGTTGAACAATATAATATAGATTTGTGTAAACTCAAATTGTGCATAGATATTTTTAAAGAACTTGGACTTGTAAATTTAAATGTTTTTAATAATTCTGTTCAGAGAATACCTGTAAACTTTAAGGTAAATCTTGATAATTCAGAGATTTTAAGGAGGTTGAACGAGGCTTATGAGTGATAACAGAGTTTATACAATAGATATGCTCATACAGAAAATACTTGACGACGATAAGCAATATGATATGAGCAAGATTATTTCGGCTTATGAATTTGCAAACAAGGCTCACGCAAATCAGAAGCGTGATTCGGGAGAACCTTATATCATTCACCCTATAGCAGTATCATATATTCTCCTTGAACTTGGAATGGATACGGATACAATATGTGCTGCAATGCTCCACGATGTTGTTGAAGATACCGATGCAACTCTTGAGGATTTAAGAAAAAGATTCGGTCAGGACGTTTCGCTTCTTGTAGACGGAGTTACAAAGCTTGATAAAGTACCAATTTTTAACCGTCAGGAGCAGGTTGCCGAAAATGTAAGAAAAATGCTTCTTGCTATGGTTCAGGATATAAGAGTAATTATTATAAAGCTTTGCGACAGACTTCATAATATGCGTACTTTAAGTTACAGAGCAGATGAAAAACAGAGAAATACTGCACTTGAAACGATGAATATATATGCTCCTATCGCTAATAGACTCGGTATACGCTCGGTAAAGGAAGAACTTGAAGATTTGGCATTC
>JAZKXQ010000358.1:0-2332 GCA_045611725.1 Oscillospiraceae bacterium | reverse complement strand
ACGACAATATTCCTCATATGCTTTACAAAAATCATCTGTTTCACAAAATACAGCTATTTGCTGTTCCATAAAAATCCACCTTTCTAATTGCTTTATTGTTTTTTGACCATTACCATTATAGCAAATTGAGGTGGATTTTTGTATATTCTTTTCTTTTTTTCTGTCGAACTCACGTTAATATACTAAACAAACATTGAAAAATATTACTATATCTGAATTATTATATGATTATAACATTAGAAAAAAGTTTAATATATAATTTTAAAAATACATTATATTCCATATGTTGAGATTATTATGGAAATTTGTGAATATCTGAAAATATCAGCAGATTATTTACTGTAAATAAAAAAATAATTTTTACTCTATACCCTACGTGACAAACGTGACAAACCAGAGTATCATTGAAAATTTGACATAAACTTTACAAAACTCTTCTTTATGACTTTACATTAGCGAGGTATAATAATTTTAGATAAAAAGTTCAAATAAATTTACATCTGAAAGGATTTGTAATTATGAAAAAAATTATCAGTATTTTTTCAGTAGCACTCATTATGTGCAGTTCATTCGTAGGCTGTTCTTCTGAAAATAAATCCGTTTCAACAGATGGCTCAACCTCAATGGAAAAGGTTATAGGCGTTCTTGGTGAAACTTTTGAAAATGATACAGGCATTGCTGTAACATACAATCCTACAGGTTCGGGTTCGGGGATTAAATCTGTTGTGGCAGGAACCTGCGATATAGGACTTTCAAGTCGTGATTTAAAAGACGAAGAAAAAGAACAGGAACTCACTGCTACAGTTCTTGCTTATGATGGTATTGCAATTATTGTAAATCCCGAAAATCCTATTTCTGACCTTGATGTTGAAACTATCACAAAAATCTATACAGGCGAAATCACCAACTGGAATGAAATCGGTGGAAATGATGACGAAATCGTACTTATCGGCCGTGAGGCTGGAAGTGGTACAAGAGAGGGCTTTGAAACAATCACAAATACAGAGGATAATTGCAGATACCGTCAGGAGCTTACTTCCTCAGGTGACGTTATTACAACTGTTGCAGGTAATCCTGCTGCAATTGGTTATACCTCCGTTGCCTCGGTAAAAGACAGCGTAAAAATATTAACAGTAGGTGGAGTTGCTCCTACAGATGAAACAATTAAAGACGGAAGTTATGTTGTTCAGCGTCCATTTGTACTTATAACAAAGGCTGATGCAGAACTTTCTGAAAATGCACAGAAATTTTTTGACTACATCACCTCTGAAAATGCAAGAGAAGCTATTTCCTTTGCGGGTGTTGTTGCGGCAAATTAATAAGTATAAACAAATATGGAGAGCATTATGAAGAAAAATAAAATGATTGAAAGAGCCATTCACGGCATATTTCTTATACTCGGACTGCTTACTGTCGGCTGTGTTCTGCTGATAACAGTCTATCTTGTAATTTCAGGTATTCCTGCCATAACGGAAATCGGACTTTTTGACTTCCTTTTTGGAACTAAATGGGCATCAACTGCCGTTGAGGCTGAATTTGGTATATTGCCATTTATTCTGACAAGTGTTTATGGCACAGCAGGAGCAATTTTAATCGGTGTTCCAATCGGATTTTTTACTGCTGTTTATCTTTCAAAACTTGCAAATAAGAAAGTCAAAGCTTTTATGGAGGAGGCTGTCAGCCTACTTGCAGGTATTCCATCTGTTGTGTATGGCTTAGTGGGTATGCTGGTGCTTGTACCTGCAGTACGTGAGATTTTTGACATTCCCGATGGTGCAAGTCTTTTCTCTGCAATAATAGTTCTTGCAATTATGATTTTACCATCAATTATTAAGGTTTCAATGACGGCACTTGAAGCAGTACCAAAAGAATATGAGGACGCCTCACTTGCTCTCGGTGCAACTCCAATTGAAACTTATTTCAGAGTTTCTGTACCTGCTGCCAAAAGTGGCATAGCGACAGCTGTTGTGCTGGGTGTAGGACGTGCTATCGGTGAAGCTATGGCTGTTATGATGGTATCGGGAAATGTTCCGAATATGCCATCACTGTTCCAAAGCGTTCGTTTTCTTACAACGGCAGTTGCAAGTGAGATGTCATATTCAAGTGGACTTCAGCAACAGGCACTTTTTTCAATTGCACTTGTGCTGTTCCTATTTATAATGCTTATTAATGCAACTCTTAATTTCTTTCTTAAAAAGACCAGCTATAAAAAGTCAATACCCAAAATGAAAAAAATCAGGAAAAATTCTGAGGATTTTTAGGAGGAATAGGCAGATAAGGTCTGTTCTCTTTGAGAATAACAAAAATGATATTACAAAGCTTGCGTGCGACA
>JAZKXQ010000357.1:0-15400 GCA_045611725.1 Oscillospiraceae bacterium | reverse complement strand
CCTGCTGCTCCGAGAAGATGACCTATCATTGACTTTGTTGAATTAATCTTTACTTTTCTTGCATTTTCCTCACCAAGAGCAACTTTAATGGCATTTGTTTCATACTTGTCATTAAGACCTGTTGAAGTGCCGTGAGCATTGATATAGTCAATATCTTCTGCTTTAAGACCAGCTTCTTCAAAAGCCATACGCATACCCATACCTGCAGCCTGACCATCTGGTGATGGTGATGTCATATGATATGCGTCACAGGTTGCACCGTATCCGCATACTTCGGCATATATTTCAGCACCTCTTGCCTTAGCGTGTTCAAGTTCTTCAAGAATAAGCATACCGCTTCCTTCACCGAGAATGAAGCCGTTTCTTTCCTTATCAAAAGGAACTGGTGCTCTTTCGAGGTCTGTTGACCTTGAGAGTGCCTTCATATTATTGAAACCACCGAGAGTAAATTCAGTGATACAGCTTTCAGTACCTCCGCAAAGGCATACATCAAGGTAACCGTCCTTTATTTTGCGGAATGCCTCTCCGATTGCGTGAGTTGATGAAGCACACGCTGTAACAGTTGCAAAGTTAGCTCCTTTGAAGCCTGTTTTCATAGCTACTGTACCTGCTGCCATATTTGATATGTTCATTGGGATATAGAAAACGGATATTCTGTCAGGACCTTTTTCCATATATTTTTTATGTTCATTTTCAGTAAGCTCAAGACCGCCTATACCACAGCCTATGATAACACCTGCTCTGTAAGGGTCAACATCCTTAAAATCAGAACCACTGTCTTTAAGAGCGTCCATACCAGCCTTTACAGCGAACTGAGTAAATCTGTCAAGACGCTTTGCTTCTTTCTTGTCAGCATATTCAGATATATCCAGATTTTCTACCTGACTTACAATTTTTACATCAAAATTGCTTGAATCAAATTTATTGTCAACATATGAAAAGCCGATTTTATTTGCTTTTATATTATTCCAGAATTCTTCGGTATTATTTCCGAGAGAATTTACTGTACCCATACCAGTAATAACTACTCTTTTCATCTTATTTCTCCTCTTTATTGTATGAAATGCAGTTACATTGAAATTCCGCCACTTACCTCGATAACCTGACCTGTAACATAGCTTGAATCAGAACCTGCGAGGAATGAAACAACACTTGCTATTTCAGACGGATTTCCATAACGCTTCATTGCTATAACTTCTATCATAGCATTTCTTTGGTCTTCCGTCAAGGCATCTGTCATAGGAGTTTTGATAAATCCGGGAGCAACAGCGTTAACTCTTACATTTCTTCCAGCAAGTTCCTTTGCAAGACTCTTTGTCATACCGATAACAGCAGCCTTTGATGCAGAATAGTTAACCTGACCAGCCTGACCATACATACCAACTACGGAAGCCATACTGATGATACTTCCGCTTCTCTGACGCATCATAACATTTCCAACGAGTTTCATCATATTGAAAACGCTCTTCTGGTTTACTGTGATAACTGCGTCATAATTTTCCTCTGACATTCTTGCAAGAAGTCCATCACGGGTAATTCCTGCATTATTTACAAGAACGTCAATACTTCCGAAACGTTCCTTAACAGCCTTTGTCATTTCTTCACACTGGCTGTAGTCTGCAACGTTAGCCTTAAAACATTCAGCCTTAACGCCGAATGATTTACATTCTTCAGCTACTTTCTGAGCATTTGCAAAATCGTTGTCACTCGGAAAGCAGTTTACTGCTATATTAAAACCATCTTTTGCAAGTCTTTTTGCAATTTCTGCACCTATACCCTGAGATGCACCTGTAATCAATGCTGTCGCCATAAAAAAATCCTCCTGTATTTTCAATAATTTTTTATTATCTGCCAAGAAGCTTTTCAGCCTGTGACATCATTTCTTCAATAATTTCCTTGCAAGGCTTGATTTCATTAACCATACCTGCAATAGCACCACAAAGGAATGAACCTTCGACAACATTTCCGTCCAGAACAGCTTTTCTGAGAGAACCAAGTGTCTTTTCTTCAAATTCTTCAGGAGTTCCGCCGTTTCTTTCGTGGTTAAGGAGTTCCTTAGCAAACTTTGTCTTTACACTTCTGCAAGGGTGACCTGTAAATCTTCCTGTAACAATACTGTCTGTATCCTTAGCCTTTATAACAAGATTTTTATATGTTTCGTGAATCTGACATTCTTCTGAAGCAAGGAATTTAGTACCTATCTGAACGCCTTCTGCACCGAGCATAAATGAAGCTGCAATACCTCTGCCGTCAGCAATACCTCCAGCAGCGATAACAGGGATTGATACTGCGTCAACAACCTGTGGAACAAGGCACATTGTTGTATTTTCACCGATGTGACCGCCTGATTCAGTACCCTCAGCGATAACAGCGTCAGCACCTGCACGTTCCATACGCTTTGCAAGAGCAACTGAAGGCACTACAGGGATAACCTTAACGCCGTTTTCTTTCCAGGCAGCCATATATTTTCCCGGATTTCCTGCACCTGTTGTAACTACGGGAACTTTTTCATCAATTACAAGCTGTGCAAGTTCATCAGCATTAGGACTCATAAGCATAATATTCACACCAAAAGGCTTGTCAGTAAGCTCTTTTGTTTTTCTAATCTGGTCACGGAGATAATCGATAGGAGCAGAACCTCCTGCAATTATTCCAAGACCACCTGCATTTGATACAGCAGATGCAAGAGTACTTTCTGCAATCCAAGCCATACCACCCTGAAATACAGGATATTTTATTCCGAGAAGCTCTGTTATTTTTGTATTCATAATCATTTTACCTCCGTTAATATTCAAATACAACTGCACCATAGGTAAGACCTGCACCGAAACCTACAAAGCAGATTTTATCGCCACGCTTAATTCTTCCGTCCCTTACAGCCTCATCAAAGGCAAGAGGTATTGAAGCACTTGAAGTATTTGCATATTCTGATATATTCACGATAAACTTATCCATTGAAACTTTAAGCTTTTTAGCAGCAGTTTCAATAATTCTTATATTTGCCTGATGAGGAACAAAGAAATCAATATCCTCAATGGATATTCCAGCTCTTTCGGCAGCCTTTTCAGCAGCCATAGGCAGAGTTGAAGTAGCAAACTTATAAACTTCCTTGCCGTCCTGAATAATGTATCTCTTGTTGTTATTCGGCAGACCATCATCAAAAGTCTGACTTCCCTTGATTATTTCGGGAACTTCATACATATGTCTTGCAACAAGGAATTTTGCACCGTTACCGTCAGCACCGTGGAATGACGCATAAAGCGAATCGGAAGCCTCAACAATACAAGCACCTGCACCATCACCGAAAAGAATACAGGTTGAACGGTCTTCATAATCGATAATCTTTGAAAGGCTTTCACCTGCGATTACAAGGACTTTTTTTACATCATCAAAAGCAAGATAACGTCTTGCCATATCAAGAGCGTATACAAAACCTGAACAGGCACAGTTTATATCTATTGCCATACAGCCTGTAGCACCTATTTCACGCTGAACCATACAAGCTCCCGATGGGAGATAAAAATCCTCTGTAGTGCTTGAAAGGATTATCAGGTCGATTTCATCAGCTGAAACCCCTGAAGCCTCAAGAGCCTGTTCAGCAGCCTTAGCTGCCATATACCAGGTAGGTTCTCCGTCAGAAACGTGACGTTTGCTGATACCTGTCCTTGTTGTAATCCATTCGTCATTGGTATCCATAAACTTTGAAAGATATTCATTTGTTACAATCTGCTGTGGTGAATAATGACCCGTACCTAAAATTTTAATTCCCTGCAAAAGAATTCCTCCCATACATTTAAATTTTTATTGTTTTATTCAAAAGAATGTGGTATTATATTAATTAAGTATAATTCTATTCAATTGTAATCTATTTTCAGTTTTTTTTCAACGCAATTTTTTCCATTTATTTGAAAACAAAGTTATTTCTGCGATTTGCACAAAAAAAATGTTTATAATTTGTAGAGTTATACAACGGTTTTTCCATAATTATACACAACATATAAGTAATTATGTGCATATTTTCTCTTGATATGTACAGAGAATTATCTGAAAGGAAGATTTTTTATTATGAAACAGATTTTTTTATTTGCAGGTCAGGGTTCACAGTATCCAATGATGGGAAAGGAACTCCTTGAAAGTAATCCCGAATTTTCATTTATCTATGATACAGCGTCAGATATACTTGGATTTGACCTTAAAAAAATATGCTTTGAAGCTGATGAAGCAACTCTCTCAAAGACAATCAATTCACAACCTGCTATAATGGCAACATCTTTGCTTTGTTTTGAGGTTGCAAAGAAAAACAATATCTCATTTGAGGGCGTTGCAGGTCATTCTCTCGGAGAATATGCAGCTATTACAGCATCTGGAATTGTTACTCTTGAAGATGGTTTCAGAGTTATCAAGGCAAGAGCAGAGGCTATGGAAAAGGCTGCACAAAATACAGAAGGTTCAATGGCTGCAATTCTTAAACTTACTCCCGAACAGGTAGAGGAAGTTTGCAAAGAAACAGAAGGCTATGTAGTTCCTGTAAACTATAATTCACCTATACAGACTGTTATCGCAGGTGAAAAAACAGCCGTTGAAAAAGCGTCTGAAAAATTTAAATCACTCAAGGCAAGAGTAATGCCTCTTAAAGTAGCTGCCGCTTTCCATTCAGAACTTATGAAAGAAGCTTCAGAAGAATTTTTTGAAAATATCAGCAATATTGAATTTAAAGCTCCTGCAAATGATATTATGTACTTCTCAAATGTAACAGGAAGTCAGCTTACTGATTTTTCATCAATTAAGGAAATCCTTAAACAGCATATGGTTTCACCTGTAAGATTTACTTCAGAACTTGCAGATATGCAGTCAAAAGGCTTTGATACATTCGTAGAGCTTGGCCCTGGAAAAGTTCTTACAGGACTTGTAAAGAAAACTCTCTCCGATGTTGAAGCATATAACATTGAAAACAATGAAACTCTTGAAGCATTTCTTAACAGATAGAAAGGATTTTTCAAATGGAAAAATATACACTTATAGGTCACCCTATAGGACATTCAATGTCACCTTTCATTCACAAAATGCTTTTTGAAATGTCAGACCGCAAGGCAGATTATGACTGTACTGATATTTCTCCCGAAAATCTTAGTGAAGAAATAAAGGAAATAAATAAACTCAAAGGGTATAATATAACTATACCCCATAAAATATCAGTAATACCATTTCTTGATGAACTTGATGAAACAGCTAAAAGATATGGTGCTGTAAACTGCGTTGTAAACAATAACGGAGTTATGAGGGGATACAATACTGATTGTAAAGGCTTTGTGCGTTCAGCCGAAGAACTTGAACTCGGAGGAAAAATTCTCCTTGTAGGCTGTGGCGGAGTAGGCAGAATGATTGCAATTGAAACTGCCCTTAAAGGTGCAGATATTACAATAGCAATAATGCCACGCCATATCAATATGGCAAATACTCTGATAAGCGAAATAGAAACCATAAGTCCCTCAACAAAAATAAGATATGTTATGACAGATGAAATTGATGGTGAATATGATTTGCTTATCAATGCAACTCCTGTCGGAATGTATCCAAATTCAGATGAATGTCCTGTATCAGATGAAGTTATATCAAAATGTAAAAGCGTTTTTGATGTAATATATAATCCTGTAAAAACTCAGCTTGTAAAGAAAGCTGAATCAATGGGCAAAAAAGCTGTAGGCGGTATGGCTATGCTTGTTTTACAGGCTGTTGAGGCTCACGAAATCTGGAATGGCGATAAATATACAAGTGAACAGATAGCTGAAATAATTGAAAAGGCTGAACAGAAAGTAGAGGAGGATTTTTCGTGACGATATTTCTCTGTGGATTTATGGGCTGTGGAAAAACTACAATCGGAACTTTACTTGCTGAAAAGCTTGGAGTAAGCTATACTGATATGGACGAGTATATCGTTCATAAAGAGAATATGACAATACCTGAAATATTCTCCGAAAAGGGAGAAGATTATTTCAGACAGACAGAAACTGCCGTAATATCTGAACTCGGAGAAAAAAACGGAGTCGTTTCCTGTGGCGGAGGTGCTATGATAAGGGAAATAAATGCCCTTACTGCTGAATCATACGGAACTGTTATATTCCTTGATGTGCCATTTGAAATATGCTATGAAAGAATTGCAGGAGATACTAACCGTCCCATTGTATCCAATAATTCAAAAAAACAGCTTGAAAATGTTTATGATACAAGATACCCGATATATAAGAAACATTCTTCAATTCTTGTAAAAGCTGATGGAACTCCCGAAGAAGTTTCTGAAAAGCTTGTTAAGATACTTACTGAAAAGTATAAATAAATCACGAGGAGATTTTATGAAAATATATAACGCTGAAATTTATACAATGTGCAGTGAAATTATTGAAAATGGCTGGGTGGAATATGAAAACGGAAAAATAACAAGGGTTTGCAGTGGCACTCCCGAAAATATTTCGGATAGTGATATAAATGCCGAGGGAGGAAAACTCCTCCCAGGGTTTATTGACGCTCATACTCACCTTGGAATTATCGAAAACGGCATTGCATTTGAGGGAGATGACTGCAATGAGCAGACAGACCCTTTCACTCCTCATTTAAGAGTAATAGATGGTATAAATCCTTTTGATTATTGCTTTAAAGAGGCTCTGAAAAGAGGGATAACAACTGCTGTAACCTGTCCGGGAAGTGCTAATCCTTGTGGAGGAACTATAATTGCCATAAAAACTTATGGCAGACGTGCTGACGATATGCTTGTAAAGAATATCGGCATTAAATTTGCACTCGGAGAAAATCCAAAGACAGTATATAATGACCGTGATGAAACTCCTGTTACAAGAATGGGAGTTTCAGCAGTGATAAGAGAGGGACTTTATAAAGCGAAAAATTATTATGAGGATATGTGCAGATATGAAAAGGACAGTGAAAACTATGACAAGCCTGAATATGATATAAAATGTGAGGCTTTAATTCCTCTTTTGAAAAAAGAGGTAAAAGCTCATTTTCATTGTCATCGTGCTGATGATATATGCACAGCAATAAGAATTGCAAGAGAATTTGACCTTGATTTTACAATAGTCCATGGTACTGAAGCACATCTTATAGCTGATATTCTTCATGATGAAAATGTTTCTGTAATTGCAGGTCCTATATTATGTGACAGATGTAAGCCTGAAATGAAATCCCTTAAAATTGAAAATGCAGGAATACTTTTTGAAAATAATGTACAAACTGCATTATGCACTGACCACCCTGTAATACCAATACAGTATCTTCCTACAACAGCAATGCTTGGGGTAAAAGGTGGTATGCCGTTTTATGAAGCTTTGAAGTCAATAACAATAAATTCTGCAAGAATATGTGGTATTGACAATATAACAGGAAGTATTGCAGAAAATATGGACGCTGATTTTCAGATTTATGAAAAGGATTGTAATCCTCTTGATATATTATCTGAACCGAAAACAGTCATAATAAACGGCAAAATAATTTAATAAAGGAGATTGTTATGCAGATTACTTTGAAAGAAACAGCTCAACTTCTTAAAGGCTGGGATAATATTTATATTCTTTCTCACCAAAGTCCTGACGGTGACACAATAGGCTCTGCCTATGCTCTTTATCATACCCTTAAAGAGCTTGGAAAACGTTCAAAAGTTCTTTGCTGTGATGAATTTGCTCCGAGATATGATTTTCTTACAAAGAAATATCAAAATTCCGATTTTGAACCCGATTATATAGTAGCTGTTGATATTGCAGACCCTTTGTTACTTGGTTCTCTCAATGAAAAATACGGAGATAAAATAAATCTTTGCATTGACCATCACGTTTCAAATATAATGTATGCAGAAAAAACATATCTTTGTCATACTTCTGCATCAAACTGCGAAAATATGTATGAACTTGCTGTTGAAATGCTTGGAAAGTGCACAGATGAAATTGCAGAGGCTGTTTATACAGGAATGGTTACGGATTCGGGCTGTTTCAGATACAGCAGTACAAATGCCCGTACCCACGAAATTGCATCAGAGCTTATGAAAAATAACAATATAAACTATGCGTGGATTACAAGACAGATGATTGAAATAAAATCAAAGGCAAGAATTTCCCTTGAACACGAAATGTTCAGCAGAACAGAGTATTTTCATAATGATGAATGTGCTGTAATATGCATAACTCTTGAACTTATGGAAAAACTCGGACTTAAAAGTTCTGACCTTGAGGGTATTGCAGGAATTATGCTCCAGATTGAAAATGTAAAGGTTGGAATAACAATGAAAGAAAAAGAAGGCGGATTCTTTAAGGTTTCAATGCGTTCTCCAAATGAAGTTAATGTTTCACAAATCTGTAAAGTATTCGGCGGTGGTGGTCATATCAATGCAGCAGGTTGCAAAGTTTATGGTACTGCTGATGAAGTAAAGAAAAAGCTTGTTGATGAAGTATGCAGACATCTTGAAAGGGATAATTAAAAGTGAACGGAATTTTATGTATAAACAAGCCGAAAGGCTTTACATCTTTTGATGTTATAGCAAAATTAAGAGGAATAATGAAAATAAAAAGGCTTGGACATTCAGGAACTCTCGACCCTATGGCAGAGGGAGTTCTTCCTGTCCTTGTGGGAAAGGCTACAAAAGCCTGTGATATACTGCCGTGTACTGAAAAAAGCTATACGGCAGGTTTTAAATTCGGAATTGAAACTGATACTCAGGATATTGAGGGAAATATTCTTAAAGAATACAGTAAAAAAATTTCATATGATGAACTTAACTCAGTAATTCCTGAATTTAAAGGAAATATTATGCAGACTCCTCCTATGTATTCAGCTGTATCTGTAAATGGTGAAAGACTTTATAAACTTGCAAGAAAAGGAATAACAGTTGATGTTCCAAAGCGTGAAGCTTATATTTCAGAGCTTACAATACTTGAATTTGATGAGCAGACACAATGCGGAAAAATTCACATAAGCTGTGGCAAGGGTACTTATGTAAGAACTATCATTCACGATATAGGACAAAGGCTTTTATGCGGAGGAACTATGACTTCGTTGGTAAGAACATCATCAAACGGCTTTACTCTTGAAAATTGCTATACATTTGAAGATGTTGAAAAAATGCGTGATGAAAATATTCTTGAAAATGCAATAATTCCGATTGACAGAATTTTTGATGAAATTCCATATATAAAGCTGAATGAAAAAAATACTGCTATGTATAAAAATGGCGTAAAGCTTGAAAAACATCAGGTTGAAGGCTTTTCAGACGCTTCAAGATACAGAATTTACGGTTTTAAAGATGAATTTATAGGAACTGCCAAAGCAGAAAATGATATTTTAAGAGTTGAAAAGAATTTTTTCTGAGGTGATAAAAATACTGAAAGATATTAAAAAAATGCCCGATAATATGCATACTGCCGTTGCACTCGGTATTTTTGACGGTATGCATCTCGGACACAGGGACGTTATAAAAAATACTCTCGGATATTGTGAGAATGATATAAAACCTGCTGTATTTACATTTAACAGCGATACTCTTGAAAAAAAACACAATATGCCATTCAGACCGATTTATAAAAATTCATATAAACTGAAAATGCTTGAAAGTATGGGTTTTGAATACTGTTACTGTCCCGATTTTTCCGATATTATGAATATGACTGCTGAAGAATTTGCAGAAAATATTCTCTGTAAGAAAATGAAAGCTGTTCACGTTGTATGCGGTAAGGGTTTCAGATTTGGGAAATATGCCTCGGGAGATATTGAGGAATTATATAAACTTGGGAAAAAATACGGCTTTGAAGTTACTGCTGTATCGCCTGTTACTGATAATGAAAATAAAATATCATCATCTCTTATAAGGAATTTTCTGACGGAGGGAAAAATACAGGAAGCAAACCGACTTCTTGGGAAAAATTATGAGATACAAGGCGAGGTTGTACACGGCAGACAGCTTGGACGGACAATAGGAATACCTACAATAAATCAGAATTTTTCTGAAAATCAGCTTATACTTATGTATGGAGTTTATGCGTCAAGAACGGTAATAGACGGCAAAGAATACAAGTCCATAACAAATATAGGCGTAAAGCCTACTGTTGACAGCAATATAAAACCTCTTGCAGAAACGCATATAATAGATTTTTCGGGCGATATTTATGGAAAAGAAATAACTGTAATTATTGACAGAATGATAAGAAAAGAGAAAAAATTTTCATCTGTTGATGAACTGAAAAATGCTATTGATACTGATATAAAATCAGTTTTATAAAAAATTTTTCATACAGTTATCACATTAATATGATAAATTAAAAAATACAAATATATAATTCAAAAGGAGTGGAGAACATAATGATTGAGGTTAAAAACCTTGTCAAACATTACGGTGACAGAAAAGCTGTCAATGACATTTCCTTTAATATTAAAAAAGGGGAAATAGTCGGATTTTTAGGCCCTAACGGTGCTGGAAAATCTACCACGATGAATATGCTTACAGGCTATATTTCATCAACATCGGGAAGTATCAAGATAAACGGCTTTGATATTCTTGAAGAACCTCTCAAAGCTAAAGCCAATATAGGTTATCTTCCCGAAATACCTCCTCTTTATCTTGATATGACTGTAAAGGAATATCTTAACTTTGTCTATGACCTTAAAAAATGTAAACTTCCGAGAAGAAAGCATATTGAGGAAGTTTGTGCGTTGGTTAAGATAACAGATGTATATGAAAGAATTATGAAAAATCTTTCAAAAGGCTATAAACAGCGTGTAGGAATTGCACAGGCTCTTATAAACAATCCTCCTGTACTGATACTTGATGAGCCGACTGTAGGTCTTGACCCTAAACAGATTATTGAAATACGTTCTCTTGTAAAGCGTCTTGGAGAAAAGCATACAGTAATACTTTCATCGCATATACTTACTGAAATTCAGGCAGTATGCGACAGAATTATTATTATAAACAAGGGAAATCTTGTTGCTGACGATACTGCGGACAACCTTTCAAATTCGGTAACCAATGACCATAAGCTTATTGTGAGAATTGAAGGTGCAAGAGAGGAAATTTATAAGGCTGTAAGAACTATGGAGGGAGTAACCTCCGTTATTGCTGATATGGAGCGTGAACCTAATGTTTACGAATATGAAATAGAGGCAAAACCAGGGCTTGACATAAGACGTTCACTTAATGAGCTTGTAAGGAAGAAAAACTGGAATATCCTTATGATGAAGCCTAATGACCTTACTCTTGAGGATATATTCCTTAAAATTACTATGGGCGAAACAGACACAGTAAAAAATACTATAAGCGATGAAGAACGCATCGAGGCTCTGAAAGATGTTAAAATTTCATTCAGCGATGATGACAAAAAGAATAAAGATGATGGAGGAGAAAACTGATGGGTGCTATTTACAGACGTGAAATGAGTGCGTTTTTCAACTCATCAATTGCATATATATTCCTTGCGGTATTCTATGCCTTTTCGGGATATTTCTTTACAGCGAGTTCTGTCGGATATGCAACAACTGATATGTCGGGAGCTTTTTCAAGCATATTCATAATTATTCTTATAGTAATTCCGATAATTACTATGCGACTTTTCAGCGAGGAGAAGAAACAGAAAACTGAACAGGGACTTCTTACTGCTCCTATAAGCCTTTCGGGAATAGTTCTCGGAAAATATTTTGCAGCACTTACCCTTTATTCTTTCGGAATAGCAATATATTTCCTTTATGCTCTTGTACTTGAGTATTTCGGAGGCGTTGCTTGGTCTATGGTTATAAGCAATATAGTTGCTCTTTTCTTCCTTGGCTCTGCATTTATTGCAGTAGCTTGTTTTATATCTGCTCTTACTGAAAATCAGGTTGTTTCTGCCATTGCAAGTTTTATGGCTCTTATGGTGCTTTATCTTTTTGATATGGTTGCACAATATATTGATAATGAATTTGTTTCAGGTCTTATTACTGACCTTTCATTCTACAGCAAATATATGGAATTTACTTCCGGTATATTTAATCTTTCAAGTGTACTTTTCTTCATAAGCACTGCGGTTATATTCAATTTCCTTAATATCCGTGTTTATGAAAAGCGTCGCTGGAGCTGATAAGAAAGAGAGGTTTTTTTAATGAGTAAAAAAGATAATAAAAATAAGGCTGAAAATGAACAGACAGCTGAAAATAAAAGCAGGAAAAAATCAATAAACAGCAGAAAACTTAAATACGGTTCAATTTCAACAGCTATAACAGTGGTTTTCATAGCTGTTGTAGTTCTTGTAAATGTATTGGCTGTATCCCTTACGGAAAAATATCCTGTAAAGCTTGACCTTACACCTGACAAGCTTTTTGAAGTTTCACAGCAGACTATTGACTTCCTCGGAACTCTTGAAGATACAGTTGGAATTGTTGTAATGAGGGACGAAGACGCACTCAATCTTGGAGATACTTATGATAAACAGCTTCTTGAGGTTGTAAAGAAGTATTCTCAATATTCAGACAAAATTTCTCTTAAATTTGTTGATATAGATAAAAATCCAAGCGTTGTAAGTAATTATAAGGATATGTACAAAGGCGATATTGTTTCGGGAAATATAGTAGTTACAAGCGAAGATAAAATAAAAGTTCTTACTGCAACACAGCTTTACAATATAGAATCAAGTGGATATGGATATTATGTAGCCTCCTCAAAGGCTGAACAGGCTCTTACATCTGCAGTTATGTATGTTACAAATAAAAATCCAAAAACAATAGGCTTCCTTTCAGTGACATCTGTTTCAAGCGTTCAGGCGTCATTACAGGCATTCAGAGAAACTCTTGAATCAAATGGTTATGATTTGGTTGACATTAACCTTATGGAAGTCGAAAAAATTGATGAAAATATTGATTTGATAGTAATTCCATCACCTCTTAACGATTTTACAACAACTATGACTGATAAGCTTACAGATTATCTTTACAATGAGGGAAAACTCGGAAAAAATGTTTTCTATATGGCAAACTTTGACCAGAATAATACTCCAAATCTTGATAAATTCCTTGCAGAATGGGGTATAGAAGCAGGTGATGGATATATCCTTGAAACAGACGAAAATCTTTTGCAGGTTGTTCCTGTTGCAGGTATGCAGAATTATATAACATCATCAGTAGCAACAGTTGCAGATGAAGAAAATTTCGGAGGACTCGTTTCAGATGCATCTCTCCCTATAATTGCTCCTGTTTCAAGACCTTTAAACCTTCTTTTTGAATCTGAAAACGACAGGGAAACAAAGGTTATACTTTCAGCTTCGGAAACTTCAGCAATAATTCCTGCCGATGCTGACAGCACATATGACATTTCACAGAGCGAAATCGGTGCTCAGAATATAATGGTAATGGGTACAAAGTATATGTACAATGATTCAAATGAAAAGATTACAAGTAATGTTACAGTAATCGGTTCAGGTCTTATGATGGATTATTATATGATAACAGAACCTGCATACAATAACGGAGAATTTATTGTAAATTCACTCAATAAAATAACAGGAAAAGATAACGGTATAACAATAGTTGCAAAGACTGTTGATTCTGCAACAATCAATATAACAGAAACTCAAAAAACAATTGTTACCATACTGTTATTCATAATCATTCCTGTAGGCGTAGCAGTTGCAGGTGTTATTGTATATGTAAGGAGAAAACACAGATGAGTAAAAGCATAAAATGGCTTATTGCAGGTGTTGTAGCAATAGTACTCCTTAGTGGAGGAATAATTGCCCTTAAAATGACAGATACAGAAAATTCTGATAATTCTTCAATAGCAGAAACCACCTCACAGACAGAAAGTATTCTGTTATATGATAAAAATGCTGATACAGTTAAATCAATAGGCATAGAAAACAGCTCCTCATCTTTTGAGATTAAAAGAATTAAGGAGGCTGATGAAGAAAATTCTGCTGAATACACTGTTTCGGGACTTGAAAACGTACCATTAAACAAAAATATTGTAAACAATCTTCCATCTTCAGTAGCTTCTCTTACTGCTGAAAAGGTTATTGATGAAAATGCTGAAAATCTTGAGGAATACGGACTTGAAAATTCAGATGTAAAAATTAAAATAACTTTTGATGACGGAACTGAAAAAAATATTATCACAGGCGATGATACTCCGTCTGGCGATATATATATGTGCTTTGAGGGAGAAAATAAAGTATATGCTGTAAATGGTGATACTTTTATGGTTTTCAGAAATGACAGGGATTATTATATATCCCTTGTCTGCCTTGAAGCTCCCGAAACAAATGACGATTATCCGATTGTAAATTATCTTACAATTGAAAGACCAGACCTTGAATATCCAATAAAATTTGAATATGATGAAAAATCAGCAAATACGGATTATTCGGGAGGAACTTCCTCAACTCATATAATGACTTCCCCTGTATTCGCATATGTTGATATAGGAGAAGGCTCAAAAGCAATAACTCACGGTATTTTCGGACTTACTGCCGATTCTGTTGCAGTAATCAATCCCACAGATGACGAGCTTGAATTTGCTGGAATGAATGAGCCTGTATGCGTTGTAACTATGGACACAGATGACGGCAAAAACAGAGTTCTTACAATAGGAGATACAATAAATGTAAACGGTACGGAATATTATATGGGATATTTCAATGAAACAGATATTATTTATTGTTTCTCAAAAGAATCAATTCCGTGGCTTGAAATTCAGCCTCTGGATATAGCATCAAGCCTTGTATTTGGAACATATTTTTATGATATAGGCAAAATGACAGTAGAGGCTGATGGTCATAATACCCTTGAATTTGTTACAGAGGGAACTGACAACGAAGATTTTTCTGTAAAACTCAATGGAAATGAATACGATACTGAACGTTTTAAACAATTCTATCAGTATATTATAAATACTCAGGCTGAAGAAATTTATCTTGAAGAACCAGATGAAGATAAGCTGATATGCAGAATATCCATTGAAAGAAATGATGAATTTGATGATGAAACAGTTGAATTTTATCAGGGTGATGATAAATCTGTTATCATTAAGCATAATGGCGTTACAAGCTTTGTAAACAGGATAAATTATGACTATGTAAATGTATTGCTTGACAATATTGACAGAGTTGATACTGATGAAGAATTTGTAACCGTTTGGAAATGATAAAAAGGAGGTTGGCAATGCCGACCTCCTTTAGATTTAAAAAAATATAAAAGCAGACTGTTTGTTAACAATCTGCTTTTTTTATAAATATAAAAATTATCTGTTGTTGTCAAGTATTCTGAAAATTTCATCAAGCTCTGTATCGACTACTCTTTCAGTTCTTCTTGGTGGTGCTGTATTCTGAACTGGCTTTGGTTCTTCCTTCAAAGGTGTTCTCTGAACTTCCTCCTCTTTTGGCTTAAC
>JAZKXQ010000356.1:0-2737 GCA_045611725.1 Oscillospiraceae bacterium | reverse complement strand
ACTCTAAACCTCAAGAGCACTTGTATATAAATCCTTAAGGTCATCTGGGAGAGGTGGTCTGCCGTCTTCACTTGTATACTGATTTGAAATAGCAGAAGTTGTTTCTCCTGTATCAGAACCTGAAACACCTGTATCTGAAACATCTGTTGCTGTTGCTATTGCTTCATAATTAAGATTTATGCTTTCAAGCCCTGTTTCAGTGCCTGTTTCCTCAAAAATTGATGTTATTATTTCTTCTGAAGAAAATGTATCAGAAACCTGTGGAACATCAGTTGTTATAATTGAATCAGCCTCTGTCACTTCATCAAAAGCAGATGGAACTTCTGTAGTTCCCTCTGTTGTTGTAAGAGCTGTTTTAAGATTATCCTCATATGTTTCACAGCCTGTCATAAACAATCCAAGAAAAACTGCAAGTGATATGCATACTTTTTTCATTTTATTAACCTCCTGAAATATCTTTCATTCAAAGCTTTATTTTTAACAAGCAGAGGGCTTACAAAGTAAGCCTGATTTATCGGAGGATTTTATATCCTTCAATAAATCACAGATGTACTCCGAAGAAGTGCATCTCTCTGTGGTTATATTTTCTTTTTAACTGTTATCTTTTGAAAAGCCAAGATGACGGTAAGCCAATTCCGTAGCACATCTGCCTCTCGGAGTTCTCGAAAGAAATCCTATCTGCATAAGGAATGGTTCGCATACGTCCTCAAGCGTTACAGCTTCCTCGCCTATCGCCGAAGCAAGTGTTTCAAGTCCTGCCGGACCTCCATTATAACCTTTTATAAGCATAGTAAGCATACGTTTATCAAGGCTGTCAAGTCCCAGTGAATCTATCTCAAGCCTGTCAAGAGCCATTTTGGCTGAATCATATGTGATTTCTCCATCGCCAAGAACATCGGCAAAATCACGCACACGCTTTAAAAGTCTGTTGGCAATTCTCGGAGTGCCTCTTGAACGTCCTGCTATTTCATAAGCCCCGTCAATATCGCAAGGTATTCCAAGAATCATACTGCTTCTTCTTATTATATCACTTAACTGCTCTTTTGTATAGGGTTCAAGTCTTAAAAGCACTCCAAATCTGTCACGAAGTGGTGATGTAAGTTGTCCTGCTCTTGTAGTTGCTCCAACAAGAGTGAATTTCGGCAAATCTATTCTTATTGAACGAGCCGAAGGGCCTTTGCCTATCATAATATCAAGAGCATTATCCTCAAGTGCAGTATACATTATTTCTTCTATCGCTCTTGAAAGACGATGTATTTCATCTATAAAAAGAACATCATTTTCAGAAAGATTTGTGAGAAGCGCCGCAAGGTCACCCGGTTTCTCTATTGCTGGCCCTGAAGTTACTCTGAGATTTACTCCCATTTCACTGGCTATAATACCTGCAAGAGTAGTTTTCCCTAATCCGGGAGGGCCGTAGAGCAGAACGTGGTCAAGCGGTTCATTTCTGCGTTTTGCCGCTTCTATATATACTGCAAGGTTTTCCTTTGCCTTATCCTGTCCTATATATTCAGCAAGACATTTCGGACGCAGTGAAAACTCTGTTTCATTATCATTTGCACTGAATTCAGGGGAAACAATACGTCCAACAGTATCTTCAAATTTCATATCGCCTGTTTCTATCAATTTATCCCTCCGTTTTCATTATCAATCCAATCAATTGAATTTTCCTGCTGCAATTTTTTTCAATGCCTGTTTTATAAGTTCAGATGATGGCAATGATGTATCAAGCCCCGAAAGTACAGGCATTATTTCAGTATTTGAATATCCAAGAACAGTAAGTGCTGAAACAGCTTCCGAAATATTTGAATTTTCATTGAAATCAGGTGCTGAAAACTGGTATGACCCCGAACCACCCGATAAAGCTATATCATCAGCAGTTACCTTATCTTTAAGTTCAAGAACTATACGCTGTGCAGTTTTTGCACCTATACCTTTTACTTTCGTAAAAGCCTTACTATCACCAGAAGCTACAAAAAGAGAAAATTTTTCGGGTGAAATATCAGAAAGTATTGAAAGTGCTGCCTTAGGGCCTACTCCAGAAACAGATATTAAAAGCTTAAAGCAGTTAAGCTCCTGTAAAGTACCAAATCCGAAAAGCTCTGCTCCGTCCTCTCTTACATTAAGATATGTAAAAAGTTTTTCCTCACTTCCGATTGTTCCAAGTTTGGAAAGCGTTGAAAGCGTTGTACGGCACAGATAACCTACACCTGCACATTCAATAACAGCTGATGATTCGTCCTTATGGACAAGCTGACCTCTTACACTGTAAATCATTATAATATTTCCTCCGAAGATATTCAGACAACTATGCAGTGAGCTCCACAAATTGCTATTGCAAGAGCGTCTGCGGCATCGTCAGGCTTTGGTATCTCGGCAAGTCCGAGAATACGCTTTGTCATATCCATAACCTGATTTTTAACGGCTTTTCCATATCCTACAACAGCCTGTTTAACCTGCAATGGAGTATACTCAAAAACAGGTATATTTCTCATAGATGCTGAAAGGACTATAATTCCTCTTGCCTGAGCAACATTTATTGCAGTTTTTTGATTAGTTGTAAAAAATAAAGTTTCAAGTGCCATAAAATCGGGTTTAAACTTATCAAGTATATAATTCATATCCTCATAGACAGCCTTTAATCTTTCAGGAAAGATAGTTCCTGCCTCAGTAGTAATAGCACCATATTCAACAGGTTTAAATTTATAACCATCATAATCAAGAACTCCAAAACCTA
>JAZKXQ010000355.1:0-12937 GCA_045611725.1 Oscillospiraceae bacterium | reverse complement strand
CTGTACCTACTACAACAACAGAGGAAATTACAACTACTACAGTAGCTGATACAATAACAGAGGAAATTACAACAACTACTGTACCTACTACAACGACAGAGGAAATTACAACTACTACAGTAGCTGATACTACAACAGAAGAAATTACAACTACTACAGTAGCTGATACAACAACAGAAGAAATTACAACTACTACAGTAGCTGATACTACAACAGAGGAAACTACAACTACTACAGTAGCTGATACTACAACAGAAGAAACTACAACTACTACAGTAGCTGATACAACAACAGAGGAAATTACAACTACTGCTGTTCCTACTACTACAACAGAAGAAACTACAACTACTACAGTAGCAGATACAACAACAGAAGAAATTACAACTACTACTGTACCTACTACAACAACAGAGGAAATTACAACTACTACTGTACCTACTACAACAACAGAGGAAATTACAACTACTACAGTAGCAGATACAACAACAGAAGAAACTACAACTACTACAGTAGCAGATACTACAACAGAAGAAACTACAACTACTACAGTAGCAGATACAACAACAGAAGAAACTACAACTACTACAGTAGCAGATACAACAACAGAAGAAACTACAACTACTACTGTTCCTACTACTACAACAGAGGAAATTACAACTACTACAGTACCTACTACAACAACAGAAGAAATTACAACTACTACTGTACCTACTACAACAACAGAGGAAATTACAACTACTACAGTAGCTGATACAATAACAGAGGAAATTACAACAACTACTGTACCTACTACAACGACAGAGGAAATTACAACTACTACAGTAGCAGATACTACAACAGAAGAAATTACAACTACTACAGTACCTACTACAACAACAGAGGAAACTACAACTACTACTACAACAGAAGAAACTACAACTACTACAACAATAGAAGAAACTACAACTACTACAGTAGCTGATACTACAACAGAGAAAATTACAACTACTAATAATAATATAGCAACTGATGAGGAACTTTGCGAATGGGCAATTAATGATTATCAGATAAAGGCAGGTATTATGGCTTCAAATGCTGAAATTACATCAATTTCTGATAATCAGTATGAAATTACATTAACCGATGATAACGGAAATGTTCTTGATGTATATGTAATTGACCCTGAAACAGGTGTTGGTACAGATACAGAAAATCAGGAAGTTAATCTCCCACAGACAGGTAATAATTCCTTGCATAATCTTATTCTTTGCCTGATTTCGATTATTCTTACAGGTGCAGGAGTTTATTTGATGAAAATATCAAATATAATTCGCCGTAAAGAAAATGATGAGTAAGTTCAAAATTAATACCAAAAATTCTACAAAAAAACAATGGGTCTTGTTTATAACAGGACTCATTGTTATAATAATCGGCATAAGTATTGTGGGATTTTTCGGTATAAGGAAAATTTGCAGGGAAATAAATAAACAGAAACTTCTCAATGAAAATATTGTAATTGAAATATCTGATATTGATGTAAAAGCTCCTGTACTTGAAGGAACTGATAATGAAACTCTTTCCAAGGCAGTAGGTCATTTTATTGGAACAGGTGATTTAGGCAAAGGTAATTATTGTATAGCTGGTCATAGCAGTACGATATATAAAGAGTATTTCAATAATCTGAAGAATATTAAAACAGGAATGACTATTAATCTGTATGATAAAGAAAAAAATTGTTATAGTTACATAGTTTCAGAAAGTTTTGTAGTTGAACCTAATGAAGTGTGGATACTTGAAGATTTTGGAGATGATAGAATTACGCTTGTTACTTGTACAGATGATGGATTACAGAGATTTATTGTTGTTGGAAAATATATGCATAAAAAGTGAGGTTTCTATTATTTTTTTATATCATTAAATGCCGAAAATACGCAAATTTAAAGTTTTAGGGGAAAACCTCTCGTGCAGGTTTCCCCCTCTTTTTTACAATATCAGTTTGATGAAAAATATTTTAATGCCTGATTCAATATATAATCTTCTTCGTTATCAAACAATGCTTTTACGGCGTTTTCATCAAATGGAATTTTTATATCTATATCATTTCCGTTTTCTCTTGAAATATCAGAATCCACAAAAACATCTCCGTTTTCATCAAGCAGAAGTGCATTTGAAAATGCAAAACTTCCGCTTTCAAGTTCAATTCCACCTATTCCTTGTGCTGAACCATTTGTTTCAGTAAATCCCATTATGGTAATATTATCAAATTCATTCATTATCATTGTCAGATGGTCAGCAGCACTGATACTGTTTGCATTTACAAGAATTATAATCTCATTCCCAGCCCATATATCTTCGCCGGTATAGTAATTATCTTTTCCTTTTTCATATTTTCCGGTTTCAGAATTAATTACATAACATCCCGCTTTATCATTCCATAAGCCATCAGTACAATAATAATGCTCTCCCATAGGTGCAAATAATTCTGCCAGAGCCTTTACCATATGCCCTGAACCCCCACCATTATTTCTGAGGTCAATAATAAGATTTTCAACTCCGTTTTCCTTTAATTCTTCTACTTTGTTTTTAATTTCTGATTTCATATTATTGTAACCTGATTTTTCAGATTCATCATCATACATCATCAATTTTATTCTCAGACAAGCTGTATCTTCATTTATATCAACCCAGGAAAGATGCCCTGTATCAACACCCTGATTTATTATATCAAGTGTATCTGTAGCACGATTATAGTAATTTCCGATTTTAGGTAATATCAGTTCTTTTTCTTCTTCATTCTCATCCAGATATGTTATTTTTACAGAATCTCCTCCTACACCAGCTGTAAGGACTGCAAGATAAAAGTTTTCATTATCTTTATCAGCAAATGTCAGCATTTCATATGCCCGTGACTTTACAGCGACATCTAAAGGATTCTGTCCGTCCCATAATGTAACAACTGTACCATTATGTATTCCAGATTCAGTCAGTATACTGTTTTCTTCAACATTAACAGCAACAATTTTTCCATCTGAAAGCGACATCAGTGACAGTCCGTAATCATTTCCATATACACGTTCACCTGCTTCATCAATAATTTTCTGACTCTTAGGCATAAAATTAATATGTCCATCATTAAATTCAGCATTGAAACGAGTCCACGCAATATAATTGGAAACTTCATCTTGATTTCTATTTGCTTCCTGAAATTGTGGTAAATATTCCTCATAAAGTGAGTCCCAGTCAATTCCTTTATGCTCTGAAAGTATATAATGTTCCTTCATACATTTAAATCCATTTTTAAAATCATTTACATAATTTACAGCACGATAACCTTTATATAAAAGACATACAGGCAATGAAACAATTATACATATAAAAGCTGTTATGCACGATTTTTTTCTGATTATTTCAGAGTCTTTTAAAAATCCTGCAAGCATAATAACTGAACCTATATAAACTCCAAGCATTGAAATTTGAAATTCAAATATTGCTGTCATAAACAAACATATTATAGCAGGTATGCAGTAACATATTCTCCATTTATTGCTTATCACTTTTACTGCATATCCTGCAAGTATATAAAGAAGTATCGCTGACAATATTTCAATTGTAAATAATAAAATATCATTGTATATCATAATTATGCCTCATTTCTTAATTAAGGTCATCATTCTTAAAGAATACATATCCCAGATACAGACTTATCACACTCATTATTATGGATATAATAATTGTACCGACAATTTGCGAAATATCGAGTGAAGCTTCGTATATATAATTCATATCTTCCTCAAGACCATATGTAACCCATATGTCAACAAAACATAATTCATTTATATTTGATACTCCAAGAATCAATGACTGACTGTCTGGAAGAAACAAAATCGCTGAACTTCCAAACATAAATACAAAATATCCAAGTATCATAACAATATAGGAATTTTTTATCAGAAATGAAAGGAATATAAATTCACATATAAGCCTGAGCATAGGAAAAATCAATAAAACTCCTCTTAATATTATTTCTCCTGCGTCCAGTTTTGTTCCCCACCCATTCAGAATAAGTGATATTATTACAGGAGATACCATCATAAACACTCCACCGATAATACAGATTATTATACAAGGAATTACTCTGCCAAGATATACCTCCTTACGCTGATGTCCTGACATCAGTTCATAGTTGGTGGTTTTATCCATAAAATCTGCATTACATAACTGGGCAGTCAGTATTAATACAAAAAGTACAGCATTAAAGGCAATAAAAATCCCATTCGATACAACATAAATATCTGTTGTTGTTTCTTCCATTCCCAGAAATTTATCCATCAGTATATTAAAATTCTGCATAAAGAAAACTGCTATAAAGACAAATACAATAAGCTTATCTTTTTTTAGCTGATAAATCTGTGATTTCATTATATTCAGCATTTAACCATCTCCTTTTATTTCATATCGCTTTTTCTGAAGAAAAAATATCCTGCAATAAGACATATTGTACCTGCAACAACTGAAACTATAATTGTTTCTGTTACAAAAGATGATTCAAAAGATATATCATATATCATTACATCTTCTCCGTTTATATATCCCATTTTCCCATTGCAACATTCAAGAATTTCAGATATATTCGCTGAGGAAAGTAAAGTTGTTATATTAACGTCAGTAAATTCTTCAATAATCATCACAATACCAAATGATAACTCATATAAAAGATACCCAATTATCATTGCAAGATAACAGTTTTTCAGCAAAAATGTCAGAAGTGCAAATTCACATATCATACGAAGTAAAGGAAACAGAAGAATAAAGTACTGAAATATAACCTGTTTTAATTCTGTACTATTTCCCCAGCCGTTTATTAATGAAAAAACGACTGCAAATAATGATACAAACGCATAATATCCTATAACGCACCACGGAATACTTAAAAGAATTCTGCTCCAGTATACTTCTTTACGGCTATGACCTATCAGTATTTCATAATTCATTGTCTTGTCTGTATAATCCCATCCGCATATTCTTGAAGTAAGCATAAGAGTCATACACGGTATTATAATTGGATTGAAAACAGAAAGACTAAGAAAAAATACACTTCCTGTAAATTCACTTATATCTGTACCATCAGTTATAGTAATTGTAATCATCAGATATAAGAAAAAAGCAACAAACAGAAAAATATATATAATAAAATTATCTCTTTTTAGCTGGTAATTCTGTGACTTTATTATGTTTTGCATCTTTTTCGCCTCCTACCATATTCATATAATAATCTTCAAGATTTGCCTCATTAATTTTCAGCATAACAGGAATTACTCCATTATCATATAATGTTTTTGATATTGTACGAATGTTTTCAAGCTGTTCATAAAGCCTTATACTACCATCTTTTTCAACATCATACTGAGTAATATTCAGTTTGTCCGTCAGTATAGCTAATGCAAGAGAATCATTGTCAGTATGAATATGATAATATTCCCTGCATATCTGTCTTAGTTCAGGAGATGAAACAGTCTGAATAATTTCACCGTGATTTATAAAGATATAATCCGTGCATATCAAAGACAGTTCACTCAGAATATGCGATGAAATTACAATTGTAATATGTTCGTCCCTGTTCAGTCTGAGAAGCAATTCTCTGATTTCAACAATGCCTTCCGGGTCAAGTCCGTTTATAGGTTCATCAAGAATCATAATTTCCGGTTTTGTAAGCAACGCATTTGCGATACCAAGTCTTTGACGCATACCAAGCGAAAATGCTTTTACGCTTTTTTTGCCCGTATCCTGAAGTCCTACAATTTCAAGTACTTCATCAACACGTTTTTTATTCGGAATACCTTTTTGAAGTCGTTGCTTTTCAAGATTTTCTCTTGCAGACATTTTTTCCTTTGTATAGGGTGTTTCTATCATAAAACTCATACGGCTTCTTGATTTTGCCAGACCTTTTTCTGTAGTTTCATCATATATTGAGATACTTCCGTTTGTTGGCAGAACAAGTCCTCCCAGCGTTTTCATAATAGTTGTTTTTCCAGCACCATTAGGTCCTACAAGACCACATATCATACCTTCTTTAATCTGAAATGAAACATTGTTTACAGCTTTATGTTTCATATATTGCTTTTCAAGATTTTTTACATCTATTATAACCTTGCCCATAATAAATCCTCCTTATGATTAATTTACAAATACAATATTAAAACATAATATTAAAGAATTTCTTAAATTTTTAAAATTTTTTTTAAAATTATGTCCTAATAAAAAAAGCCACATTACTGTGGCTGATTATACAATATTCTTTTATTCATATTAAAAATCACGTGCAAATAAATATGATTGTTTTCATTTACTGCCTGTACTTCTGCATTCTGTTTTTCTGCAAGAAGCTTTACTATATAAAGTCCAAGACCAGCTCCGCTTCCACGTCGTGCCTTATCTCCTCTGTAAGTCCTGTCAAACAGATGAGCAGTATCAAACTGCTGTCCTTCATCAACAGCATTTGCAAATGTAATCCTGCATTTATCATTATCCAGTATCTCCATACTTATCAGAAATGTATCCTTTGCATATTTTATTATATTATTCAGAAGATTACTGAATATCCTCATAAGCATCTGTTCATCAGCATTTATAAAAACACTTTTTTCAGGAAAATGTATATCAGGAGTAAGATTATGAATACGGATAACTGCTTCATTTTCAGCAATAAACTGCATAAGCATATTTGTTGCATTTACTCTGCATATACTTGCAGTTGTACAATCACTTTCAAGTATGGAAAGTTCAAAAAAATCATCTGCCATCTTTTTTATAGTGTCTGCCTTTTCATTACAGATATTAAGATACTCAATGCCTTTTTCTGATAAAAATTCTTTCTGTTCAATCATCTGGAGATTACCTTTTATTACTGTAAGAGGAGTTCTGAGGTCGTGAGCAATATCCGATACAGACTGCTTTATCTTATGTTCAGCCTTTTCCGACTCCAATTTTAATTTTTTCTGATAATCCAGATTTTTATTAATCTCAACAGTCATCAATGACAAATCCTTATCAAATAATGATATTGTAATCTGACGATTATATGACTTATCCTTTGTTAAAAATAATTCTTTTTTTATATTTCTGATTCCGTGTTTTAACTGTAAAATATATGTAATTAAATATATACAAAGCAAAGAGAGTATTACTATACAAATATACATTCTTACTCTCCTTTCAAACGATAACCAATTCCCCAGACTGTTTCAATATAATCATAACCTGTTGCTTTTTTCAGTTTGCTTCTAAGATTGCTGACGTGAACGTTTATTGTATTGTCTTCATAGTAATATACATCATTCCATACTGATTCATATAAATTTGCTTTTGTAAAAACTTTTTTTGGATATTCAAGAAACAGTTTCAGCAAATGCAGTTCCTTTGCAGTAAGAGCAATAATTTTATTATGATACATAACACAATTTTCATTCAGATAAAATTGAAGCTCACCACATATCAACATATCGCTTTTCTGGGTATTCGTTATACTTCTTCTCAATACAACTTCAATACGCACCAGTACTTCATTTAAATCAAAGGGTTTGAGAATATAATCATCAGCACCTAAACGAAGTACATCTATTCTTGTTTCCAGCATAGATTTTGCAGACAATACAATTACAGGAGTATCTGAATATTCACGAAGTTCTTTTATAAGATGCTCACCGTCTTTATATGGAAGCATTAAATCCATAAGTATGAGATTGAAATTCTGATTTTTCATCAATGATGAAGCCATATTTCCATCGTATGCCGAAACTGTTTCATAATTATTCTGATTCAAGAACGATGATAAAAGTTTATTTATCTCTCTGTCATCTTCAACAATAAGTATTCTGGTATTCATAAAAATTCCCTTCATATCATTTTTTTTAATTATATCACAGAGGTTAAGTTTAGTCAATCAATGCAAACAACACTATTCAAAAATAGGGAACTACATTTCCACGAATTACAGAAATAACTGGTAAGAGAAATACTTCATCTTAATTTTGAAGAAAATATAAATTTTTATGCAGTTGTTTACTTTTGAATAGTTTAAATGTTATAATGTATATATAGTAAATTTCAGGAGGAAAAATTTATGAGGTTTGAAATTGAAAATGGAGTACTCAAAAAATACTATGAAGAAGAAGGAGAAACAAAGGTTGTTATTCCTGATGGTGTAACAAGTATAGGTGATTATGCTTTTTGGGATTGTGGAAATCTTACAGAAATAATAATTCCCGATTCAGTAACAAGTATAGGTAATTGCACTTTTTGGAATTGTGAAAATCTTACAGAAATAATAATTCCCGATTCAGTAACAAACATAGGTAATGGGGCTTTTTATGAATGTAAAAATCTTAAAAAAATAATAATCCCCGGTTCAGTAACAAGCATAGATGGTGATGCTTTTAATGGTTGTGAAAATCTTAAAGAAATAACAATCCCAAATTCAGTAACAAGTATAGGTGGTTGGGCTTTTTATGGAACAAAATGGCTTGAAGAATATCCAGATGATTTTGTAATTGTTGGTAATAATATTCTGATAAAATATAAAGGTTCTGATGAAAAAGTGACAATTCCCGATTCAGTAACAAGCATAGGTGAATATGCTTTGAATTTCTGTGAAAATTTCACAGAAATAATAATCCCTGATTCAGTAACAAGTATAGGTGATTGTGCTTTTTGGAATTGTGAAAATCTTAAAGAAATAATAATCCCCGATTCAGTAACAAGTATAGGTGACGGGGCTTTTAAGTGGTGTGAAAATCTTAAAAAAATTACTTTTTATGGTGTTACTTTTGAACCTAAAAAATTAGAATATTATGACTTTTTTAAAGCAATAGAAATGCTTAAAACAAAAGATTTTTCAAAGAAACTTAACAGTGGGGCTAAAAATACTGTAATTGTTGGTTATTACCTTAAAACAGAAGATGAAACTGCTGAAGCCTTTATCAAAAAAGGTTTTGCAAGAATATTCAAGTGGCTGATTGACAATGAAGATGTAGAAACAGTTATAAAACTCCTTAACACAGGAAAATTTGTCACAAAGAAAAATATTGACAAGTTTATTGATTATGCAATAGGAAACAAGAAAATGGAAATACAATCAATTCTTGAAAATTATAAAAATCAATATATCGGTTGAATAAAAGATATAATTTTATTCATATGACCAGTTTGCAAAAGGTTTGTCATCGAATTTGCGTTAAAAAATGGAATATTGAAATGACATAGAAATTTCTTTACAAAATGAATGAAAAAATTTTTTATACAAAAAACCTCTCTTTTTGGTATTTTGAGTTTTTCTTTATCTTCCATTATACCATTTTTAGAGAGGTTTTTCTATTATTTTTATCTGTTTTACAACTGTAATACTAAAATGACTACAAGTTTTTCTGACTGTCTTTTACTTTCAGTCGATTGATTGCACGAGAAAAACGTGCCTGTGCTGCATAATATTCCTGAATACTTCTTTTTTGAAGAAGCATTTCCTTTGCTTCATCTGCTGCTCGTTTTGCACGATTTACATCTATTTCTTCCGGGCGTTCCGCAGTATCTACCAAAACAAGAACCTCATTATTTTCAATTTTTATCAAACCATTTGATACTGCCGCTGTAAGCTTCGCTTTGTCAGTGGACATTATTTCCATTACTCCTGGAATTATTGCTGCAATTGTATTGCAATGATTTGCCTGTACTCCATATTGTCCTTCTAAGGTAGGAACGATTAGTGAATTACAATTACCTTCATAAAAGATTTTATCTGATGTAAGTACACATATATTAAAACTGTTCATTATATTTCACCAGCCTCAATTTTTTCAGCTTTTGCAAATGCATCTGCAATTGTTCCTACATTATAAAATGCAGCTTCAGGTAAGTCATCTACTTCACCATTAATAATGGTCTTAAATCCCTTGAGGGTTTCAGAAATCGGTACATATATACCTGGAATACCTGTGAACTTTTCTGCAACGTGGGTTGGCTGTGAAAGGAAACGCTGTATCTTTCTTGCACGACTTACAATCAGTTTATCATCATCTCCGAGTTCTTCCATACCTAAAATTGCAATAATATCTTGCAATTCACTGTATTTTTGAAGAATTTCCTGTACGCTTCTTGCAATTTCATAGTGTTCTTCACCAACAATATCTGCTTCAAGAATACGTGATGTTGATTCTAATGGGTCAACCGCAGGATAAATACCTTGTTCAGAAATTTTTCTGCTCAAAACTGTTGTTGCGTCCAGATGTGAAAACGTTGTAGCAGTTGCAGGGTCTGTTAAGTCATCTGCTGGTACATATACAGCCTGAACAGATGTAACAGAGCCGTTCTTGGTTGAGGTGATACGTTCCTGCAATGTACCCATTTCCTCTGCCAATGTGGGTTGATAGCCAACAGCAGACGGCATTCTTCCAAGTAATGTGGATACCTCACTTCCTGCCTGAACAAATCGGAAAATGTTATCAATAAACAGGAGTACATCTTTATTTTCCCTGTCTCTGAAATATTCAGCCATTGTAAGACCAGAAAGTGCAACACGCATACGGACACCAGGCGTTTCGTTCATTTGACCGAATACAAGTGCTGTTTTTTCAGATACACCGCTTTCCTGCATTTCTTTCCACAAATCATTACCTTCACGGGAACGTTCTCCAACACCTGTGAAGATAGAATAACCGCCGTGCTCCATAGCTACATTATGAATTAATTCCTGAATCAGAACTGTTTTACCTACACCAGCACCACCAAACAAACCGATTTTTCCGCCTTTTGGATAAGGTTCAAGCAAATCGATTACCTTAATTCCAGTTTCAAGAATTTCAACCGATGGACTCTGTTGTTCAAATTGAGGTGCTTTCCTATGAATATTCCAGCGTTCATTTCTGTCATCAATTGGAGCTTTTCCGTCAATTGGCTCACCTAAAACATTGAACATACGCCCTAAAGTACATTTGCCGACAGGAACTTTAATGCCACTGCCCGATGCAGTAATCTCTGTACCTCTGGAAAGTCCCTCGCTTTCAGAGAGCATAATGCAACGTACAGTATTATTTCCTATATGTTGCAGAATCTCCATAACACATTCTTTTTGATTTACTTTAACGGTAAGTGCCTCTTTGATTTTTGGTAACTGTCCTGGCTCAAATCTCACATCGACAACCGAGCCGGATATCTGAACTATGATTCCTGTCATTACTTACATAGGCCTCCTATCATTAATTTTTACTTTTTTTCGTTTCATACTCTTTGCACCTGATGAAATTTCTGTAATTTCTGCTGTAATGGCATTTTGTCTGACGTGATTATATTGTATCAGCAGTTCATCAAGTAGCTTTTGTGCATTCTGATTTGCAGAATCCATTGCTGTCATTCTTGCATTCTGTTCACTACAGAAGCTGTCAATCAAAGCACTGTATATGAAACCTGATATGTAGCTTGGAACAATTGTGTCAAGAACACTTTCCATTGAGGGCATAAATTCAAATGTTGAAGAAATAACCTTTTTATTTTCTTTTGTATAAAAATCTGCACGATGAAACGGTAACAGACGTGTAGAGCATACCTGTGAATTCATACCATTTTGCATATCGGTATAGATGATATACAATTTCTCTATTTCCCGTTTGTTGTAGCTGTCAAGCAGGATTCCTGCAATCTCTCTGGCTCTTTGCAGTGTGGGATTCTGAGCAGTATAAAGAAAACTTTTTTCAATTGGTATATGATGTGATGTAAAGTACTGTCTGCCACATTCGCCCACTACATATAATTTATGAGAATCGTTCATTCCCATAACTCGCAGAGCCTCTTTTATTACATTCTGATTATACGCTCCTGCAAGTCCCTTATCTGCTGTGATTACTAAATACCCATATGTACCGTTCAGCTCATATGTTCCAGCCGGAGGATAGAAATATTTATTTTCTATATTCTCACTTGTTCTGAAAATACGTTTGATTTCAGCTTTCAAAGCATCAAAATATGGTCTTGTATTATCAAGTTCATTCTTTGCTTTTCTCATTTTTGTTGAAGCAATCAGATACATAGCATTTGTAATCTTTTTTGTATCCTTTACACTGTTGATACGGTTTTTAATTTCCTTTGTACTTGGCATATATTATCACCGCTTTCATACCTGATTACTTTCTGCAAATTCTTTGGCTATTCTGATAATTTCTGCCTTATCTTCATCAGTCAGTTTTCCAGTTTCATCAATTCGTTTGCAAAGTGCAATCTGTGTCTTTTCAAAATGTGAAAGTATTGACTGAATAAAACTGTTGATTTTCTTTTCAGAAATCTCCTGCATTATGTGATTCAGAGCAACAACCAATATAATTACCTGTTTGTGCTGGGACATCGGATTGTACTGTGGCTGTCTAAGCATCTGCATTAATCCCTTGCCATATATGAGCTGTCTTTTTGTTGTATCATCTAAATCACTTGCAAACTGCGTAAACACTTCCATTTCTCTGTATTGTGCCAAATCAAGACGAAGTGTACTTGAAGCTTTTTTCATTGCCTTTGTCTGAGCGTCACCGCCTACACGGGAAACGGATAAACCAACATTTACTGCCGGACGCTGTCCTGCAAAGAAAAGGTCACTTTCAAGGAATATCTGTCCATCGGTAATAGAAATTATATTTGTAGGAATATATGCGGAAACGTCACCTGCCTGTGTTTCTACAATAGGCAGTGCTGTCATAGAACCGCCTCCTTTTTCATCGCTCAGATGAGCTGAACGTTCAAGCAATCTTGAATGAAGATAAAAAACATCACCCGGATATGCTTCACGTCCTGGAGAACGGTCAAGCAACAGACTAAGAGAACGGTATGCAATTGCGTGTTTGGATAAATCATCATATATAATGAGAACATCTTTACCCTTATCCATAAAATATTCACCCATAGCACATCCTGCATAGGGTGCAATATA
>JAZKXQ010000354.1:0-13457 GCA_045611725.1 Oscillospiraceae bacterium | reverse complement strand
TCATACTATGATTTGAATGTATATAGTATTGATAATGGTGGCAGTGTTTTCAATCAGATTTATTCTGAAAATAAAGGTTCTGTAAGCATAGAACTTCCACAGGGAAATTATTATGCAGTAGTAAAAGCAGTTAATGAAAACTATGAAAATTCTATGTCATATTCAAATTACAGTCAGATTAATGCTTGGAATCCAATTGTCGGTGATATTAATCACAGTGGTAAAGTAGAAATTTCAGATATGGTTAAGCTTGGCAAATACTTAATGAATGAAATAACACTTGATGAAGAATCACTTATTCTTGGTGATTTAAACAGCGATGGTCTTTGCGATATGCTTGATTATATGATATTTAAACAGCATTTTGTGAAAGCAAACAGTATTTCATAAGAGTAAAAATAAAGCAGACGTTTTTGGAACGTCTGCTGTTTTTATGAAAAAATAAGTTTTTCACGCATTTTCCTTGTTTCAGCGTCTGCAAACCACGTTGGCAGAGGAATATGGCTTTTTTTATTGTCTGTAAGCTTTAATGTAATATCTGTTGCTGTTTCTATATCAATATAATTTCCACAGGAAACAAATACAGGTTTAACATTTTCAGCAGTACGCAATGCACGACCATATACTTCATTATCTATTATAATATTGGAATATGCTCCATATTTGTTTTCAGGCATTGTAAATTCTGTATCGTTTATTTTATAATATTTTTTTGCTATTCCTATTGATGCTTTTTTAAGAAAAAATGATGCAAATGTAGCAATTCCCATATGTCTTGGGTGAAGATAACCATTTCCGTCAAATACAAATATATCAGGAGTATTTTCAAGTTTTTCTGCTGTTTTAAGTATAAGAGGGATTTCTCTGAATGAGAGGTATCCAGCTATGTACGGGAATTTTATTTCATCGCAAAAATGTTGTTTTTCAATAATTTCACCTGTATTATAATCCATAACCACTATACAGCATACAGCTGTTTCAGTTCCATTTTTCTGCCAGTATGCAAGGTCAACTCCTGCAACAGTTTTTATTTCACTGAGATTTATTATATTATGCAGTGAAATTTTTTCCTTTAAATTATTCTGAATTTTATCAAGAATTTTTTCATCGTGAGAATAAAAATCAGAAGTTATCAAACTTGTATCAATTATCATTTTTATACCTCCGTAATAATTTATTATATCATATGCAGATTGCTGTTTTAATTGATAATTATGCAAATCCCCTGTAAAATTACAAGATGAGCAGGATAGAATATATAGAAAAAATTTTTAATTTTATGTTTTCCACGTTCTCCCGAATAAAGCATAAGCAATGGCAGTGCAAACAGTGAATAATACTGACGTCCACCCATTACTATTGCAAGAATAAGCATAGTAATTCCCATAGTAAGTACATTAACAGGAATTTTATCATATTTTCTGAAAAATTCAGAATCATTATCGTTATGGAAAATACTTGCAGATACAGGAAGCATACAGCCCCAAAAACCATAATCTATTACAAAATACTGATTAATAAAATACACTGCTGTTATTGAAAATATAAGAATAAATACAGACAGTATTTTATTTTTCGTAGTGCATTTTTTATCAGATAGAGTCTTTTTCATATTCTGTAATGCATAAATCATAATTATTGAAAGTGAAAATGTAATAAATATGCACATATACAGGCTGTGGTCAAACAGATAGTAAACAATCTGGTAAATTATTCCCATAGATAAAATATTCATAAGATATTTTTTCTTGTTTTTTGTATATTTACAACCTTCAGCAATCATAAATGCGAATATGGGAAAAGCTAATCTTCCTAAAATACGGAAAATTTCAATGTCAGGAAATAAAATATATCCTATATGGTCAAGTAACATTGATATAACTGCTATTATTTTCAGTTTATTACTGCTCAGCATAGATTTCACCCTTTTCTGTCTGTCTTTGTTTCATTCTTTTCCAGTTGATAAAGCCATAAACATCATTGAAAAAGAACATTATAAAACAAGCAACCATCGGAAGATATGAACTGTCGTTCAAAGCAGAGCATACCCATAAAATTATAAGTACCAAATCGTTCATAGCATAACCTATTGCATAATAACTGCTACGGCAGAATGTAAGATATGAAGCAACAAAGCTTGTAGTAATTGAAATAGTGCTTACAATAAGGTTTGCAGTATTGAAATATCTAAGCACAAAAAACAGAATTATAGTTACAATTATTGAATATATTACCATATTTACGATTTGTTTTTTTGAAAGATTTGCTACTTCGACTTCATTTTTTCCTTCTTCATATGGGTGTTTAATCCACGAAATTATTGAAAATATAGCCATAGGAGCTGTCATAAAAAGATAAGTAATCATTTCACCATAATATGCCTCTTTGTATGAAACAACAGCATAAAGTAATGCAAAAATAACAGTCATAATCTGACCGAGTACATCACCTTTAGCAACAAAAATAAGGGCTGAAACTCCTACAAGAGAGGCTATAAGGGTGATTATCTGAAAATTGCTGTTTATTGTAAATGAAAGAGTTACAACAATAACAGAAATTGCCCATAATTTCCATTCGAATTTTGTAAGATTTCGTAAGGACTGAATAATATTCATAATAAAAACCTCCATAAAAAAAGCATTCATAGAGCATATCTTCAAAGACCTAACGATATGCTAATGAATGCTTTTAAGCATTTTACTACCCGGTGGCAGTGCGTTTTTTTAAATTATACTATAAATATTACAGTATGTCAATATTTGCATAGAAAAAATTTTTTATGAAATCTTTACAAGTTTTATATTTGAAAGAGTTACATTGTAGTAATCCATTCCGCCAAGCTGGAAAGCAATTTCAGCTATATCATTTTCAGAAGTTACTTTGAATATCTGTGAGAAATGTTGTTTTTCGCCAGTTGCTTTAACGCTGTCAGTAAAATATTCTTTAGTTTTACTTCTTACAACAACAGGAATTTCAGCGTCTACAGTTGATGTATAATCAAACTCAAGTCTGTATTCTCCATCTTTTCTGAGTTCTATTCCTGACAAAAGACCTTCAATTGCTGATGGCTCTGAACCTCCGAAAACAACATTTATCCAGAATGATTTATCATATCCTACATATGAAGCTGCATTTGCTCCTGATTCGGAATCAATTGCTGTATCATAAACAGCATTTGCAGCCATATCAAGACCTATCTGTGATGATTCCATTCCAAGTACCTGACATATTTTATCAGCAAGTACATATGCACTGTTCTGCTGAGTTACTGCTGAAGGGTGCCAGTCTGAACCATAACCGTCAGCAGCACTCTGAACGATTGATTCATAGCTTGAAACCTTTTCATCATTATTTTCACTGCTATACTGTTCTACAGCCTGTTCAACAAGCTGATAAACTTCAGCACAGCCCATAGTCCCCAGTGTACATATGATATGTGCGTCAGGATTGTTTTTTCTTACCATTTTAAGAAAATCAATATAACCATCTATAAATTCTGAAGAACGGTTTTCAATATCAGCTGTTACATATCCCGAGTCATTTGTACCAAGATTTATTATAACAACATCATTTTTATGTGAAGCAAAATCCCATTTTTCAGAATAACCCTCAAATTTACTTGCAATTTCATAACAATCTGGGATAAGGCTGTCTGTATTTTTTTCATCTGTAGTAAATCCTGATATTATACCGTGACCACTATAGCATACTGCATTGTAATCTGCATTAAGCTGTTGTGCTGTGAGATAAGCATATGATTTTGTAAAGTTTTCTGTAGTAGTCTTGAATGATTCGTAATTTGATGCACCTTCAACTCCATATGCACAAGTGATTGAATCTCCTATAAATTCAATACACAAATCTTTTTTCGGTACAGGCTTTACAGGATTTGATGACGCTGAAAGAACATTTATCTGTTTAACTCCGACAGCACCATACATTGCTTCAGAAAGAAGTATAACCTTTACCTGTGCAGTTCTTGAAGATGTTCCTTCAAAAAGCTGAATTGTTTCCTCGGCATTGTCCATAGTCTTGTCAATTATAAGTTCATCATCAACATATACGGCATATCTCGGACGATAATCTTCACCCGAATTAATTCCACCGTCACCATTAAGTACAACTTCTGCACTTTGAGCATTTACTGTAAATTCTACAGCTGAACCGCTCTGTACAAGCCAGGAAACACCATTTTTTGATACATTTCTACCTGTAAATTTAACAGTTTCTTCTGAAACTGCAATACTTTTTTCAACAGCTTCGCCTGTTTCGGAAGATGAATTGTTTAAAAGAATATTTTTCATAATACAGGAGTCAAAAACATCTGCCATATTATTGTTGTTAAGGTCGTATTCTGTTTTTATTTCAGAATTATTTATCAGAATACTATTGAGATTTTTTAAATCTGATACAGTAAAATCTGTTTCAGCATTTACAGGAAATGTAAAAGCTGAAATAAAAGAGAACGCTGAAAGAAATGCTATAAATTTTTTCATTAAAAATTCCTCTTTTCAAAATTTTATTTATATAATTTTAACATAAATATATACAAAATACAAGATAAATTTTACATATATTTTTTTTAAAAATAAAGTTGAAAATATAAGTTACAGGCTTTATAATAATATTATGTCATAATTAAAAAGGAATGATAAAATTGAAAGCAGATAAAAAAATATTTTTCAATGCAGGTAAAATATCAGTAGGCTGTGTACTTTCGATAATTATTTCAGCTATTGCAGGTCTTGAATATAATGTCACAGCAGGACTTATAACAGTTTTGAGTATTCAGGATACAAAAAAAGAAACTGCTCTGATAGTGATGAAAAGATTTATTGCTTTTATCACAGCTGTAATTATTTCATCAGTATGCTTTTCATTAATAGGATTTAATGCACTTGCTTTTGGAGCGTATCTTTTCATTTTTATAATAATATGCTATATTTTTGACTGGAAGGTTGCAATAGTTCCCGTATCAGTTCTTATAACTCATATACTTGCAAAGGAAACTGTTAATTTTTCAATAATTTTTAATGAATTTATGCTTTTTTTCATAGGTGCTGGGAATGGAATTATATTAAATCTTCATCTTAAAAAAGATAAAATCAGAATGAATGAAAATCGTGAAAAACTTGATAATGAAATAAAGCAGATACTTGAAAGAATGTCAAAGCGTGTACTTACAGATGATAAATCGGACTATAATGGAGAATGTTTCAAAAGGCTTGACCGATTTATGCTTGAGGCACGTAAAACAGCTTATGAAAATATGAATAACAGTCTTAAAAAAGATGAAAGATATGACATTGAATATCTTGAAATGCGTCAGGAACAGTGTCATATTCTGTATGAGATGTATAGAAATATTTTAAAAATAGAAACTACTCCAAAACAGGCAAAGGTTATTTCAGAATTTCTTAAAAAGATTTCAGAAGAATATCACGAAAAAAATGATGTAAAAAATCTTATGAATGAGCTTGATATAATTTTTACAGAAATGAAAAAAGAAAAGTTGCCAACGCAAAGGAGCGAATTTGAAAACAGGGCAGTACTTTATTTTCTTATGCTCAGAATAAGGGAATTTTTGTCTGTAAAATATGAATTCACAAAGCGAAATAAAAACGAAGTGTAATAAACACTAATAAGATATTTTTTAAAAAATCATAATTTTTTAATACTTTGTTTTTTTGTATTTTTTTTAGAGGCTGTTTTGTATATTTTTACTGAATATTCTTCAATTTTGCATTGCTTAAAGGGTATTTTTATTCAGTTTTTTGTTAATTATGCACATATTAATAAATTTAAAACTTTTTGTTAATTCTATTGAATTTGTTTCTTTTATGTGGTAATATTAACAGGTACATATTTTTGTAAGGAGGTTTTTTCGTGATTAAGGTTGTTAAAAAAGACGGAACAAAAGAAGATTTCAATGTTCAGAAGGTTGTTGTTGCGGTGAATAAATCGGCTTTCAGAGCATTGGTAAAATTCTCTGAAAAAGACCTTGAATTTATATGCAACTTTGTTGAAGGACAGGCAAAAAAACTTGATAAAAAGGAAATTCATATATCAGAAATGCATAATATTGTTGAAACTGCTCTTGAAAATATAAATCCAAAAGTTGCTAAAAGTTATCGTGATTATCGGAACTATAAACAGGATTTCGTTCATATGCTTGATGAAGTATATCAGAAAAGTCAGTCTATTATGTATATAGGCGACAAAGAAAACAGTAATTCAGATAGTGCATTAGTTTCAACTAAAAGAAGCCTTATTTTCAATCAGCTGAATAAAGAACTTTATCAGAAATTTTTCCTCACAACAGAGGAACTTCAAGCGTGTCGTGATGGGTATATATACATACACGATATGTCAGCAAGACGTGATACAATGAACTGTTGTCTTTTCGATGTTGAAAAAGTCCTTAAAGATGGCTTTGAAATGGGGAATCTGTGGTATAATGAACCTAAAACTCTTGCTGTTGCCTTTGATGTAATAGGGGATATTGTTCTTTCAGCAGCAAGTCAGCAATATGGAGGCTTTACAGTATCCTGTGTTGACCAGCTCCTTGAACAGTATGCAGAAAAAAGCTATAAAATGCAGTATGAACGTTATAAGTCGCTTGGTCTTAATGATGAAATTTGTGAAAATGAAGCAATGAAAGATGTTATAACAGATTTCAGACAAGGCTTTCAGGGGTGGGAGTATAAATTCAACACAGTAGCATCAAGCCGTGGGGATTATCCTTTTATAACAATGACTATCGGAGTAGGAATGGGAAAATTTGCAAGAATTGCAAGTAAAATAATGCTTGAAGTCAGAAAAAATGGTCAGGGTAAAAAGGAATGTAAAAAACCTGTATTGTTTCCTAAAATTGTATTCCTTTATGATGAAAATTTACACGGTGAAAATAAAGAACTTTCAGATATATTTGAAGTGGCTGTTGAATGTTCCAGTAAAACTATGTATCCCGATTGGCTTAGCCTTACAGGAGAAGGCTATGTTGCTGAAATTTATAAAAAATATGGTAAAATTATCAGCCCTATGGGTTGCAGAGCATTTCTTTCACCTTGGTTTGAAAGAGGTGGTATGAATCCAGACGATGAGAATGATGTGCCTGTATTCGTTGGAAGATTTAATATAGGTGCTGTAAGTCTTCATCTTCCTATGATTTATGCAAAGGCTCAACAGGAATCAAAGGATTTCTTTGAAGTGCTTGACTATTATCTTGAACTTATAAGACAGTTGCATATAAGAACTTATGACTATCTTGGAGAAATGAAAGCTTCTACCAATCCTCTTGCATACTGTGAAGGAGGTTTCTATGGTGGAAATCTTGGTATACACGATAAAATCAAGCCTTTGCTGAAAAGTGCTACAGCCTCATTCGGTATAACTGCACTTAATGAACTCCAACAGCTTTATAATAAAAAATCTCTTGTTGAGGACGGAGAATTTGCTGTAAAAGTTATGGAATACATTAACTGCAAAGTTAATCAGTTTAAAAAAGAAGATGGAAATCTTTATGCAATATATGGAACTCCAGCAGAAAATTTATGTGGACTCCAGATAAAACAATTCAGAAAGAAATATGGAATTGTTGAAAATGTTTCTGACAGAGAATATGTTTCAAATTCATTCCATTGTCACGTTTCCGAGGATATATCTCCTATACAGAAACAAAATCTTGAAAATCGTTTTTGGAATCTCCTTAATGGTGGTAAAATTCAGTATGTAAAATATCCTATAGATTATAATACAGAAGCCGTAAAAACTCTTATAAGACGAGCTATGAATATGGGATTTTATGAAGGAGTAAATCTTTCTCTTGCATACTGTGATGATTGTGGTTATCAGGAGCTTGAAATGGACGTATGCCCAAAATGTAACAGTCGTAATCTTACAAAAATTGAACGTATGAACGGCTATCTTTCATATTCAAGAGTAAAAGGCGACACTCGTCTTAATCAGGCAAAAATGGCTGAAATTTCTGAAAGGAAAAGTATGTAAAAATGCGTTTTCACGATATACAAAAAGATAATATGCTTAATGGCGATGGTCTGCGTACTGTTTTATGGGTTGCAGGTTGCTGTCATTGCTGTAAAGAATGTCATAATCCTATAACCTGGGATATAAATGGAGGTATACCATTTGATGAGGAGGCTGAAAAGGAGCTTTTTGACTCCTTAAAGCCCTCATATATATCAGGTATAACATTCAGTGGAGGCGACCCTCTGCACCCTTTAAACCGTGATGAAACAGGCAGATTGATTGTAAAAATACATAATACAATGCCTGATAAAACAATATGGCTTTATACAGGTTATCTCTGGGAAGAAATTTCCTATTTGGAATACATAAAATATGTTGATGTAATTATTGACGGAAAATTTATGGTTGAACTTAAAGACAATAAACTGCACTGGAGAGGCAGTGCAAATCAGAGAGTTATTGATGTAAAAAAATCTCTTGAAGATAATTCAGTAATTCTGTATACAGAATAAGGAGTTTGAAAATTTATGAAAAGAATAGCACAGTTTCAGAAAGTAAGCTTTGAGCAGTTTTCAAAGGATTGGACAGGTACAACTGACGAAAAGGATATTAAAGCTATATATGACGCTATAAAACTTCCTGTAAGAGCTACAAAGGGTTCGGCAGGTTATGACTTTTTCGCACCTGTTGATATAAATCTTGAACCAAATCAGACAGTTACAATTCCAACAGGAATAAGGGTAAGAATTGATGAAGGCTGGGTGCTTAAATGCTATCCCAGAAGTGGTCTTGGATTTAAATTCAGACTTCAGCTTAACAATACAGTAGGAATTATTGACAGTGATTATTATAATTCAGATAATGAAGGTCATATTTTTGCTAAAATTACAAATTGTACAAATGAAAATAAAACTGTAAGTGTTGAAGCAGGTAAGGGCTTTATGCAGGGAATTTTTGTTGAATACGGCATAACAGTTGATGACTGTTCAGAGGCTGAAAGAAATGGTGGCTTTGGGAGTACATCTCTTTGATAAGGAGTTGAAAACATCTTATGGATAAGACAAAAGAAAAAAAGAAAAAAAAGCTTAATCTTAAATTTAATTATAACTCTCCTGTAATACTTACATATACTTTTATATGCCTTGCTATAGTAATAGTTGGATACATTACAGGAGGAGCAAGTACAGAATTTGCTTTTACTATATACAGAACTTCACTTCTTGACCCTATGTTTTATGTCAGACTTATAAGTCACGTAATGGGACACGCTGATATAGCACATTTTGCAGGTAATTTTATGCTTATTCTTCTTACAGGGCCTATTCTTGAGGAAAAATATGGCAGCAAAAAATTACTTTTAATGATAATATTTACAGCTGTTATTACAGGCATTTTAAATGTATTGCTTTTTCCAAATACAGCATTATGTGGTGCAAGTGGTATTGTATTTATGCTGATACTTTTAAGTTCATTTGTAAATGTAAAAGGTTCTAAAGGTATTCCTGTTACAGTAATTCTTGTAGCAATTGTTTATCTTGGTTCAGAAGTGATAAACGGAGTTTTCACATTAGATAATATATCTCAATTTGGTCATATTCTCGGAGGTATATGTGGTTGTATATTCGGTTCACTTATAACAAAAGAAAAGTAAAAAATTAAGCCAAAGGTTTTTAATCCTTTGGCTTTTTGAATTATGGGGTAATATGCAGAATATCCTGACTATTATTAACAGGGATACTTATCAGACAATTTTCATTCATACTTTTTTCATTCATAGTAATAGCTGTAATTCGATTATTCAAAAAACTTTTGATATAATAAGTGTTATTATCAGTATCCATACAACAGGAATAATCTGTAATATTCAATGTATCTGATTTTGTTACAACACTTCCTCTTATCATAGCTACTGAATCAAGAATATGAAAAAATTGAGTTATATGGCTGTCATTTTCAGTTTTTGAGCAGTAATTCATAAAAACAGCTTTTATAAATCTTGAAGATGGAGAAAAATCTCCAGGGAGTCCGAAACTTCCCAATCCTTTTCCATAAGTTGATAATCCGAGTTTTTCTGAAAATTCGCTTTTTGGCTCATAAGGAGTAAGATTCATATAATTGCAAAGATTTGACAAATGAAAATCAAAAGGTGGATTATTTGTAAGAACATCAGTAGTATTATCATATATTTTTATACCTTTACGAAGTGGCTCGACTACAATTGAAGAATTTTTATCAGCAATATGCCAGTGCAAATCAGTGAGGGGAACATCATTTCTGAAAGGAATATCAGTAAGACTGATATTTTTAATCAGCGTTTTTGCATCCTGAACATTACAGCATTGAGATAGAATAAAAGGTATAATTTCAAAAGGTGAAACTCCCGATTTATCAAGCGGAGGGTAATATGCATTTCCTGTGAAATCAAGACCCGCCATACAAAGTCCTTTTTCGTTGGTAGCCTCACAGTATAAAGGAAAATTATTTTCTTTAAATGTAGCTGTCATTCCTATTAATGCAAGATGATTTTTAATTTCGGGCATATTTCTGAATATCAAAGGAAAATTTCTGGGAGTTATTGTAACTGTGCCATTGAAATGATAATCAATATCCATATTTCTGCCGAAAAGAAATTTTCCATCTCTGAAAGCAATACTTGTACACATAAATAAAACCTCTTTTTTTATTATCTTATGCATACATAATATTTTTATACATAAAGGGAAAACCTGCATAAAGATATGCAGGTTTTTCATTATTTTCCAAGGTATTTATTGGCTAAACTTATAGTTCTGTCATAAAGTTCCATTGCTTTAATATGATTTTCAAGTATAAATTCCTTATTTTTTTCAACATCTTTTTCAGCACAAATATCTTTTGAGGCTGTTTCCAGCTGTAAGCATATTTGCTGTAAAGGTACTGCACCGATATTTAATGAATTTGACTTCAATGCGTGGATATTAATGGAATAATTCTTCCAGTCACAATTATCAAAACTATCCTGAAGTTTTTCTTTATTTTCAGTATGCATATCACAGTATATTCCAAGAATATCTATGTATATTTCCTGACTACCAGAACAATATTTTATACCCAAATCAGCGTTAAATACTTCTTTGTCGTCCTGTAAAGGCTTTTCTTCTTCATTTTTTGTATTTTCAGCATTTTCCGTATCTTCATTGGTCATTTCATTTCGTAGTGTAATCTTTTCATCAGGAATATATTTTATAAGCATTTCTTCGAGAGCATTACTATCAATAGGTTTGCTTAAATAGTCCTCAAATCCTTCACTAAGATACATTTCCTTTACTCCCATAACAGCATTTGCAGTAAGTACTATAACAGGAGTAGTTGTATTCATACTGTTTGTCATACTTTTGGAGCGTTTAAGGGTTTCTATTCCGTCCATACCAGGCATCATATGGTCAAGGAAAATAACATCAAAATGTTTTTTTGCCATAAATTTTAATGCTTCTTCACCACTCATACAAGTAGTTATTTTTAGTTGAGTTTTTTTCAAAAGGCTTGAAACTACCATTAAATTCATTGAATTATCATCTACTATAAGTATTTCAGCGTCTGGAGCAATAAAGCTTGTTTTATATCTTGAATTTTTATCAATACTTTTTTCTTTAAGTTTATTAAAATCTCCCACAACAGATTTTCCCATAATTTTCTGTGGTAATGATACAGAAAATACTGAACCTGAACCATAAACACTCTTTACATTTATAGTTCCTCCCATAAGTTCAACGAGTTTTCCTGTTATCGAAAGTCCAAGACCTGTACCTTCAACATTAGAATTTTTGTCAAGGTCAAAACGTTGGAAATTATTAAAAAGGAGGGGGATATTTTCTTCTGCTATTCCTATACCACTATCTTTTACTGAAAATTTAAGTATAAGAAAATCATTATTATCACGTTTACCCGAAATGTTAAATTCAACAAAACCTTTTTTTGTATACTTTACAGCATTGTTAAGCAGATTAATCATAACCTGACTTAAACGCACATCATCTCCGAAAAGTTCATCTGGAATATTTTTATCAATATTTACTATAAAATCAAGTTCCTTTTGTTTTGCCTTCATTTTTATCATATTTACAACAGTGCTTAAAGTATTGCTTATACAATAATTATGCTCACATATTTCCATTTTACCTGATTCTATTTTTGAAAAATCAAGAATGTCATTGATAATATTAAGAAGATTATGACCTGCTTTTCCGATGTTTTCAGCATATCCAAGAATATCCTTTTCAGTACTTTCACGCAGTATCATTTCGTTCATACCGATAACAGCATTGATAGGAGTTCTTATTTCGTGTGACATATTTGCAAGGAAATCGCTTTTTGCACGATTTGCCTTTTCTGCCATAACTTTTGCTTCACGTAATTCTTTACTTTCTTTTGCTTTTTGCTGAGCGATATAGAAGTATATAACCAGAATTATGATAAGTATCCACATAACACCGAAAATCCACGTTGCCATAACAATAACATCGAATATATCATTTGATAAAGCAGCTTTAGGAACAATTCCTATTAAATAACAATCAGCGTATGATATTTTAGCGGCAAAAATATAAGTTTCTCCAATGAGAACAGCAGTATATGAATTTTTATATATCTGTTCGGAAATAATTTCTTTATATTCAACTATTTTAGGATTATTTAAAAAATCATCGGATTGGTTCCAATTATCTGATTTAACAATAACTCTGCCTTCATTATTTACAATAACTGAACTGCAAAAACTATTAAATCCCGTTGTATCCATTTTTTGTGACAACTGTTCACTATTATATATTCTGTAGATAACATTTTTTACATTACTTCCATCATATACAGGGGCTGAAAATAAAATTCTCCCATCATCGCCTTGACAAACATAAGGATTTCCATTGAATGATTTCATAATTCCGGAATATGAATCAATATTAATATTTTCACCCAGTAAGTATTCACCATCTGCTGTTATAATCCCATATTTATTGTCTGGAACTATTTTTTTCAAATCATCACTTATTTCATTATTACTTACAATAAAAGCCATATTCTGAAGTGAATCTATCTCTGATATAATCTGTTCATCTATCAAAGTTGCCAATCGTTCAGCATACGATGCAACTTCATTTCTTAAATGTTCATTCATTATATTTTCAGTTCTTTCTCTGAACATAAACCATACTGAACCAAGTATAGCAAAACAAATCAGAATGACAATGAAAGAAATTTTCAGATTATTTAAAAATTTTTTCAGCATAAAATCCTATTCCTTTCATAAGTAATTGCGATAAAAAATTAAAAATACTAAAATAAACTGTTATTTAAGGAAAACTTTTATAATTGTATATATTATATCAAATTTTCTTGATATTTTCAAGTATGTATATAAAAAATAAGATTTTGTATTTAAAAAATTTGTTTAAATATTGTTTTTTTAATCATAACTCGCAAGAAGACTCCCA
>JAZKXQ010000353.1:0-6415 GCA_045611725.1 Oscillospiraceae bacterium | reverse complement strand
CTCCATAGTAACCACCTATTCCCCACATCCTAAAGGTTTGCAGACATAAACTCCTGCATCTTTGCGATTGCTACATCCTCGTCGTCACCCTCTGCCTTAATAACAACCTCAGCACCGTTCTTTACTCCAAGTCCCATAACTGCCATAAGCTTCGTACATACAGCCTTTTTTTCACCTTTTGAAATTGTAATTTCACTTTCATAAAGTTTTGATGCTTTTGCAAGCATACCTGCTGGTCTTGCGTGAATCCCAAGCTCATCTTTGATTGTATATTCAAATGTTCTCATAATATAATTCCTTTCTAAAAAATTATCTATACTATATTATATCCCTTTTAATTATAATTCCACAAAAATATTATAATTTTATTTTGGCTATTTTGTATAATATTGTATATTTATTTTGTAAAAAATAAATAAAAATCTAACAATTCACATATAAAAAATTTAAAATCATTGACTTTTGTTTTTGTCTGTATTACAATTAAACAAGTGGCATAATATATTATATCAAGGAGTGTTGCAATAAATATGGACGCATTAAAAATAACGGACTTTTCGGAATTTATTGACATTCTGTTTGAAGCAGAAAACATTTTCTCTGCTTCGGGAGAAATTTTTTCAAAAATATCATCATCTTTCGGTATAACTCTTGTAACCGTGGAAATTAGCTCTGTAAATATCAGAAATATTACCGAAACCGTATATTCTGATGCCAGATTTTGTGAAAAATATTCCACTTGCTATTCATTCAAATATGGTAACATACAAAGTATGACAGTATGTATAAATATACATACCTGTTCTCCAGAAGGTCTTACTGAAGAAAAGAAAAAAAGCCTTGAATATATCAGCAAAATAATATATACTTTTATATCAAAAGAAAAATTTGAAGGAATTGTTGCAAATGCAGGAGTTATAGATAATTCCACAGGCCTTTTTACTCTTATGGGTTTCCAGAAAAAAATTCTTTCAATTTTTTCAAAACCAAACAAATCCCAGTACTCTATCATATTTATGAATATAAAAAATTTCAAAATAGTAAACAGAAAATATGGTCACGGTGAAGGTACTAAGATTATAAACCAGATTTCAAAAAAATTAAAAGTATTCCTTAATGATGAATCTTTTGCAACTTATCTCGGAGGAGATAATTTTATTGCTTTTGTAAATAACATCTATCTTCCGATATTTTTGAAAATGATTTCAAAATTTCCTGTTGAAGCTGTTAATGTCTATGGAAAAAAAGAAGAATATTATGTTACATTTCACGCAGGAGTCATTAAAAAAGTTTTTCTCGAACCAAACTCAACACTGGGGGATTTATCTTATTTTATAGAAAATTCACAGATTGCTATGAATATTTCCAAAAGAAATCCATCAGGTCAGAATATAATATATTTTGACGATGAAATAAAAAAAGTTATACTCCGTGAAAAAGAAATTGAATGTTGTATGAGAGATTCTCTGAAAAATGAAGAATTTTTTGTATGCTATCAGCCTAAAGTGGATTTAAATACATATAAACTTTCAGGTGCTGAGGCACTTGTAAGATGGAAAAAAGATGGACGGATAATTTCACCTTCAAGCTTTATTCCGCTTTTTGAGAAAAATGGATTTGTATGTGAACTGGATTTTTATGTTCTTGATTGTGTATGCAAAAAAATAAGAAGCTGGATTGAAAATAATATTGAACCTGTAAAGGTTTCTGTAAATTTTTCAAAACTCCATACAGATAATCCCAATCTTGTTGATGATATAACAGATGTAATAGTAAAAAATGGAATACTCCCTAAATATATCGAAATAGAATTTACTGAAACTTCATATATGGACGATTCCAAACAGATAAAAGACATCATAACAAAACTTAAAGATGTTGGAATAATGGTTTCTATGGACGATTTCGGAACAGGATATTCATCTTTGAATATGCTGAAAGAAATGCCAATAGATATATTAAAACTTGATAAATCATTTCTCAATTCCGATGGTGAAATGACAAAGCGTGAAGAAGTAATAATTAAAAATGTAATAAGAATGGCAAAGGAACTCGATATTGAAGTAGTTTCAGAGGGCGTGGAAACCAACTGGCAGGTTAAATTCCTTCAGGAACTGGAATGTGATATTGCACAGGGATATTTCTTTGATAGACCTTTGCTCGAAGATGATTATGAACAGCGTCTTAAAAAGATGATATATAATGATAGAATGACGGCAGATAATTAAAATATCTGCTGTCAAAAAAAATTAAAAAATTTTCTAAAAAAGCTTGACAAACTATATTCCATATGCTATAATATAATAGTTGTCTGAGGTAATCAGATAAAATGAGACATTAGCTCAGTTGGCAGAGCATTTGACTTTTAATCAAAGGGTCTGGGGTTCAAATCCCCAATGTCTCACTCAAAATTTAATATCTGAGACATTAGCTCAGTTGGCAGAGCATTTGACTTTTAATCAAAGGGTCTGGGGTTCAAATCCCCAATGTCTCATTCAGACAATACATTTTTGTATTGTCTTTTTTATTAATTATACAGCTTAAATTTCTTATGTAAGGGTGTGGTATTTATTCTGTTATTCCTTTCAGTATTCAGTGGAATTGCAGTTTCATTACTGAATATAATCGGTATGAAAAAAATCTGCAATAAATCTCTTTCAAATCAGATTGTAATTACTTTGCTGATTACCTCAACCGTAGCATCATTTTTCGCTATGGTAAATTCATCTGTTCCGACAGTTGCTTTCAGGCTTATTGCACTTCTTTCCTTTATTTCAGTTACTGCACTTATATCATCTAAAAATAAATTTATCCCTGATATAATCATAGTTTTTGCCATAGCCGTAAGATTTATTATAGCTGTTGTGGATTTTATGTCTTTCCGTTCACAATTCACACCAATGATTTTAAGAGATATTTTTGGTCTTGTTATAGGAATTGGAATTGTAATTCTTATCAATAAACTTTCCCATAATTTTTTTACTGTCAATGAACTTAAATTATTTGCAGTAATGGGAATGTTCAGTGGTTACATATGCACATATATAACTATTATGTTCGCAATAGTTTCTGCATTTCTTATTGAAAAATATATTTCAAATAAGAATACCAAAAAAATTCATATATCATTTGAACCCCTTGTATTTTGTGGGTATATAATTTCAATGATATTGTATAAATCTTAATCAAAACCACCTTAAAAGGTGGTTTTATTTTTTTATAAACAATAGTGGGAATATCAAAAAAGATATTCCCATTGTTTAAGATTGTATTTTTTAATGCCAATTCAAAAAAAATACTAAGCAAAGTGCAAAATTGAAAGTTTTGGTCAAGCTTTTTCAAAAGCTTGTGAGGTTTGGGGCAAAGCCCCAAGCATTCACAAAGTGAATTAAAAGCATTTAAACGCTCAAAAGGGGTGAAAACCTGCACGAGAGGTTTTCCCCTTCAAAAATTTTGCAATTAACATATTTAATACATTTCAGAGTTTTTAATTTATCAAATTAGCATAGAATTAATAAAAGGTTTCTTGTGGAGGTTGTGTTGTAACAGGTTCTTCATCGAAATAAGTCACTTTAGTGGTTACATTTTGAGAAATACTGATTGATATTGTTGTTGTGGAATAGTATTCTGTAGTTGTTGTAGTAGTTTCTGATGTGGTAGTATCACAACAAGTAGTAAAATATGTTCCTGTGGTTTCCAATGGAGTATCAGCTGGTTCAGTAATGATAGTATAGCTTGGTTGTATCTGAGTAGTACACTCTATTTGTGTAGTACAATCAATAATATCGTCTCTTGTAACAGTCGTTGTTGCAGGTCGTGTAGTTTCTTTAGGAGTTGTAATAGTTGGTACAATAGTTGTTGTTGACGGTCGTATAGCACTTGTTGTTGGAGGTCGTGTAGTGTCTTTAGGAATTGTAATAGAAGGTATTACAATAGTTGTTGTTGAAGGTCGTGTAGCACTTGTTGTTGGAGGTCGTGTAACATCTCCAGAATGTGTAGAAGACATTGTAGGAGCTGTTGGTTCTTCTTCTAAATCAGGAGTTGTTGTATCCGCTGGAATTGGTTTGTCTGTAGGTTCAATTTTTGTGGTTATTATAACAGTTATGTCATTGTCAGTTATATTAGTTACAGATGTTTCATCTTGTATTGATGTTTGAATATTACTTGTATCAGACTGAATTGCTCCTGTTGAACCTGCCGTTTCAGTACTGCCCAAATTATTGTCTGTATTTTTTATATTATTTTCTTCTGTTTCCTGTTCACTGTTTGTATTGTCAATCTGATTTGATTGTAGTGTTGCTTTATCATCAGCATCGGATACTGGTGATGTAATTTTATCATTTTGTATAATCTCCTCCCATAATGTAGTTATACTTGTTTCCAAAGTAACAGCATATGTTGTCTCCTTTTCTTCATTGTTTATAGGAATATCGTGCGAACTATGATATTTGCTGTATGAGAGTGCCGAGGTAATAAGGCATACAGACAACGCAACTGAAACGGCAGGTTTAAAAAATTTTCTTTTACTCTCAACAAAACAAATATTATTTTTTTGCGAGGAGAGTTGATGTAAATCATTCAATATCATATTTTTTTCTTTTTCCGATAATTTTACATCAGAATAATAATCTTTTAAATCTTTTTTATCTTTATTATTCATTGAAATACTCTCCTTTCAGCAGTTCTTTAAGCATACTTCTTGCTCTCGACAACTGCGATTTTATAGTTGTTTCCTTTATGTCCAGCAGATTTGAAATATCTCTTACTGACATTTGTTCAAAATAAAATAAATGTATAACTGTTCGGTATTTTTTGGGAATTTTTGATAAAGCCTCGTGAATGTCTGCACGAACATCAAAAGATTCAAAGGGAGATTGTGAAATCTCGTCATATTCCTCGGCTGATACACAACGGCGATACCACGACGAATGAAAAAAACTTTTACAGCAGTTTATGGTAGCCTTTACAAGCCATTTTTTCCTGTGTTCCTCATTTTCAAATATCATATTTCTTTTTATGTATCTCATAAAAACTTCGTGACATATATCCAACGCATCTGTTCTCGTTTTAACGTGTGAAAATGCCAGTCTGAAAACCATATCACTATATTCTGCAAAAACTTCATCAATACAATCGTCCGTACGCAATGATTGTATTGTTGTCATTGAAATATCACCCCTTCTGATATATTAACCTCGTATCTTGTAAAAAAGTTGCAAGAAATATAAAAAATTTTATTTTTAATTATAACATAAAACGGATATAAAAGCAAATCAAGGAATAAAATTTATAATAAGATAAAACAATAGTATGCGAGGCGAAAAAATATGCTTGAAAAAATTAATTCTCTGATATGGGGAAATGGTCTTTTATTTCTTATAATCGGAACAGGACTTTTTTTATCATTTAAAATGAAATTCTTTCAAATTACCAATTTTAAGGAAATAATGAAAAAAACTATTTTAAATTCATTCAGTAAGGAAAAATGCAGGGACGGGAAAATATCCCCTTTTCAGACTCTTTCAACGGCTCTTTCAGCAACTATGGGAACGGGAAATATTATCGGTGTAGCCTCTGCAATAGCAATAGGAGGTGCTGGTGCTGTTTTCTGGATGTGGGTATCTGCCTTTCTGGGAATGATGACAATATATGCTGAAAATTATCTTGGAACTGTATATCGCTATCAGAATGAAAAGGGTCAATGGATAGGAGGTGCTTTAGCATACATAGAAAAAGGTCTGCAAAGCCGTAAACTTGCAGTAGTGTTTTCAATATGCTGTATACTTGCATCTTTCGGTATGGGAAATATGGCTCAGATTAGTTCAATATCAGATGTTATGAAAAGCGAATTTTCAATAAATCCATTTATAACAGGAATAATAACAGCCTTTCTGATTTTCTGTATAACTATGGGAGGAATAAAAAGAATAGGAAAAACTACTGAAATTATAATTCCGATACTTTCATTAATTTACATAATTTCATCTCTTATAGTAATTTTGATAAACTATAAAAATATTCTTCCTGCATTTGAACAGATTTTTAAAGGAGCATTCGGAATATCGGCAGTAGGTGGTGGCATAAGTGGAACTGTTATAAAAAATGCCATAAATACAGGATTAAGGAGAGGTATATTCTCTAATGAGGCAGGACTTGGCAGTGCAGGAATACTTCATTCTGCATCATCTGTTGAAAGTCCTCATATACAGGGAATGTGGGGGATTTTTGAAGTTTTTGCCGATACAATAGTATGCTGTACAATAACAGCTCTTGTGATACTTACAAACGGAAATATTTCTGATGATATGACATCTGCTATGGTAGTTATTGAAAGCTTCAAACCTCTTTTTTCTGAATATTCAGGGCTTTTCGTATAAGTCGGAGGCCAAGCGGTCTTAGGAAGACAAAGCCCCAG
>JAZKXQ010000352.1:0-5645 GCA_045611725.1 Oscillospiraceae bacterium | reverse complement strand
GCTCTCGCAGCAGGTGCTGTTGCTCTTGAAGGAAAAAGCAGTAAGGCTGAAAATTATCTTGAACACGCAGAGAATATTTTTGAGATGGCTGATGCATCTCCAGATGATACTACTTATAATGATAGTAATGCTTCGGGATTTTACCGTTCATCACATTTCTATGATGAGCTTTTCTGGGCTGCAAACTGGCTTTATATTGCTACAGGCGACCAGAAATATCTTGATAAAGCTACATCATATATTCCAAATCTTGGACTTGAACTCGGAACAAATGAACTTAAATACAGTTGGGGACATTGCTGGGACGATGTTCAGCAGGGGGGGATGCTCCTTTATGCACGTTCAACAAAGGATACAAAATATATAAATCAGGTTAAAAAGCATCTCGATTACTGGAATAATGACGTTACACAGCTTGAGGGTGGTTTAAGATGGCTTGATTCGTGGGGCTGTCTTAGATATGCTCAAACAGCAGCTTTTCTTGCAGCAGTAGCAAGTGATACTCTCCTTACAGGTGCTGATGCAACAAAATATAAGGATTTCTATGAAACACAGGTTAATTATGCTCTTGGTGATAATCCTTTAAATTTAAGCTTTGAGGTAGGATATGGAGATAAATATCCTCTTAATCCACATCACAGAACAGCACACAGCTCCTGGCAGAATGATGTATTTGAACCTGTAACGAACAGACATATTCTTTATGGTGCATTGGTAGGTGGGCCAAATCAGGACGGAACTTATGAAGATGACAGAAATAATTACATAAACAATGAAGTTGCTGATGACTACAATGCAGGATTTACTGCTGTACTTTGTAAAATGGTAAGCGAATATGGTGGAGAAACTGACCCGAATTTCCCACAGCCAGAAACAAAGGATAATGAATTCTATGTTGAGGCAATGCTGAAACAGGTTGATAAATCTGGTACTACAGTAAGCCTTAAATTCACAAACCATACAGCGTGGCCGTCAAGAGTTATTGACAATATGTCATTAAGATATTATGTAGACCTCAGCGAAGTTTTAGCAGCAGGATTTACTGCAAATGATGTTACAATTCGTGTTGACCGTGATCAAAGTGCTATGTATTCAGATGTAAAACCAGCTGTTGTTTCCGGTATGCAGCATTATGACGGAAATATTTATTATGTTGAAGTTACATATCCAGATGGTCGTGCAGCGATGCCTATTTCAACAGGTCGTTGTCAGTGTGAAACTATACTTGCACTTGTTTATCCTAATTATGGCTCTGGCTGGGACGCATCAAATGACCCATCAAATGAAGGTCTTAATGAAGATGATGGCGTTGTTGCACAATATATAACAGTTTATGAAAATGGTACTTTGATATTCGGTACAGAACCGGACGGAACAACAGGAAAAGGCTCAATATCTGCAAGTAACAGTGGAAATGTCAGTGATACTCCGAATGATAAGCCTGTTTCATCACTTAAAGGTGATTTGGATTTAAATTCTTCAGTTGATGTAAGAGATATTACATTAATGAAAAGATACATTCTTTCAATGAAAACTCTTGATTCACAGGGTAAGAAGAATGCTGATATGAATTCAAATAATTCTGTAAATGTTGCAGATGCAGTTCTTCTTATAAGAGAAATTTTATAATAATCAAAAAAGGAAAGCTATATATGGCTTTCCTTTTGTTATTTTGAGAATATTTATTGAATTAGCATTATTTTAGATTTTTTTCAATTGAAGTAAGCAGAACTGATGCAATATGATTTGTTGTTACATCATTATCAAGCTTGTTTTCAATTACAATACAAAATGCTATTGGAAGTTCAGGGTCTGTACAAAATCCTGCGAGGAGAGAATTTTCTTCTTTTCCGTGTTTAACCTGAGCAGTACCACTTTTTACTGCAACATCGTGACCTATTGACGCTCTGTAATTGTCCTGACCGTTTGACATCATAATTTCTTTTATATCTGATGCTGTTTGGGGAGAAAAAAGAGTTGTGGTATATTTTGTACTGCCTTCTTTTACAATTCTTCCTTTTACATTTGTTGCAGAGCTTATAAAATATGGTATAGTAGCTTTTCCTGTTTCATTAGCAATAGCACTCTGCCACATCATCATTTGGCAAGGACTTACCATAGATTCTCCCTGTCCTATACAACTCCATTGAGTATTAAATTCATCTGTATTTGTAATTGTAGTTGAAGCTGATTCAACAATTATTCCATCAATATCAAATTTATTTTCAGTATCTCCGTTTATTGCATATCCCATTTTTGAATATGCTCTTTTAATATCATCAAGGGATAAATCTTTATCCTCTACAAGTTGAGCAAAAAAAGGATTACAGCTGTTTGCAAAGGCTTGAGAAATATTTTGTACTCCGTGACCAGCTCTTTTGTGACAATTTATATTAAGCTGTTCGTGATTAAGATACTGTCCTGTACATTCATAGGATTTATTATACATTCTGTCATATCCAAGACTTTCAAAACCTGCAATAAGGGTTGAAATTTTCTGTGTAGACCCTGGAACAGTCTTTTTAAAAGCCTTACATAAAAGGCTTCCGGAGGGAAGATTTTCATATCCTGTCATAGGATTTACACAAGGTTTACTGACGCATACAAGAATTTCTCCTGTCTGATAATTATAAGCTATTGCACAGCCATCTTTTGAACCGAATGAATCGAACACTTTTTTGTTTGCATCGTGGTCGAGTGTTGTATATATTGCACTTTGTCCTGCCGAGGAATTTACTCCTCCCGAAAAAGTATAGTTATTGAGAATTTCAGAATTTCTTGCAACTATTGTATTAGTCATCTGACTGCTTGAATCACCGATAAAATTGGCAACATCAGCGAACTGGTCGGAGGGATATTTTCCATAGTTTGATTTTTCATCAAAAAGCACATCACCATTTCTATCGTAAACAATACCAAGAGTTGATTCATTGGAATTTATAATATAAAAAGACGCTTCAAGCTGAATTTTAGCTATAAGAATAAACATTCCGACAACAAAAACAGATATAAACAATCCAATCAGTATGCTTCCACGTCTAAGACTTTTCATCTGATTTCACACCTTTCTTTTTACTTTTCTTTTTCATAAATTTTGATGGAGGAAGGGTATAAAGAGGTGATTGAGTAGCTTTAAGCATACCTATCATAAATCCACTTGAAACCATAGAACTTCCGCCGTTTGAAATAAAAGGAATTGTAACTCCTGTGAATGGGATAAGGTTGCAGGAGCCGAATATATTAAGAGCCATTTGAGTAATAAACATAGCTGTTATGCATACCGCAAGGGTGCTATGATAGAATGAGCGAGGGTGATTGAGAATTACCATAACAAGCATAAGAATTATTGTCATTACAGCAAAGACAGCCATAAGAAGTCCCCATTCTTCACAGATTGAAGAAAATACAATATCAGTATCATAAGCTGCGACCTTATGAAGATTTCCATTTGCTGGACCTTTACCGAACCAGCCACCCTGAGCAATTGCTATAAGGGCTTTGCATTGCTGATAACCGTTTCCACTCTGGTCAGCCCATATGTCAACATAAAGTCTGTCTTTTACATAGGAGGGAGCAAATGCCACAGCAATTACTATAAGCATAAGTAATCCGGCACAGATAATTGCTATATTTTTTTTTGAAAAATTAGCTTTTGGATATGAAAGTCTGAGGAAAAATGCACAACCTGCCGCCGCACAGAATGTCGGAAGACTTCCCAAGTCACGACACCACCATTGCAGAGCAACTATTCCTATTGTTACAATTAAAAGTATAAGAGTATCAGGTACAAATTTTATTCCAAGAACTGTAACTTTATTTTGAAGTGCTGTAAGAGATGATGCACAGACAAGTGCAAAGAGAGGTTTTATAAATTCAGATGGCTGAATTGTGAAAAATCCGAAATCTATCCACATACTTCTGCTACCAGTACATAAAAGAATAAGCAATACCATTATACCTATAGCGATATAGATATATTTTTTCTTTGATTCTATAACAGCATAATTTCTGACAAGCTTAAATCCAATCTGACAGGAAATGAAACCTACTACACAGGTTATAAAATGTTTTATATTGAATGAAACTTCACCAAAACAGGATTGAAAAATAACACTCATATTGAGAATGAAAACGAAAAAGAAATCAAGAGTATAAGTATCCTGTTTAAAGCGTTCTATGATATTGAAGTAAATCAAATCAGAAAAAATAACCATACCTGCAAGAATTATCACAGGCAGTAATGAAGGATAATTTCCTTTTGCAAGAATTGTACTTATCATAGCAACGTGAGTTGCGATAATGAAAAAAGATATTTTTGAATATGATAATTTATTTTCAAGCTTACTCATCTTCATACTCCTTTCTTCTTGCTTTTTTATTTTCCTTCTTTTTAAGTACAAGGACTTTTTCTCCTATTTTTATTTCATCATTGTCATATATACGTTTATGCGAAATTCTCTGACCGTTTACAAAAGTTCCGTATGAAGAATTAAGGTCTGTAATGCTCCAGGTACCATTGCAAACGTTTATTATTGCGTGGTAGCGTGAAATTTCAGAGTCTGGAAATCTTATGTCAACAGCAGTATGACGACCAATAATTATTTCATCGGCATTTAATGGATAGTATGTTTCATCATCTACGAGAAACATCTGACCGTTTATATTGTTTCGTTTTTTTCTTGCATAGGTATTTTCACTTAAAGCCTTGCTGAAAATAAAAACGGTAAAGAATACAATCAGAATAAGAGAAGCTGCTATAGTAAGATTTTCCGGGAACATTATATCTCCCACGGACTCTTTAAATGATTCAAAGCCGTATTTAACAGATTCTGAAAACTGAATCCATAATTCTTTGAATTTATAGGAAATAACTTCCCAGTCAAAATTAAATTGCATTATAAAATCTCCTTTCACTTATCACTTTATGAATTGTCAGGGCTTCGCCCCAACACCCCACAAGCTTTTGAAAAAGCTTGACCAAAACTTTTAATTTCGGATTTTACTTAATTTATAATTTTTGTCCAATTTACGTTAAATTAATAATCTGTTCAGTGATAAAAACTGTAACTACCGCTGAAACTGCCACAGGAAAAAGCCCTTTATTATAGAGTGACATTGTAAATGCTGCTGTACAGCCTGTAACAGCTGATATTAATGACGGTGTTGAATAGAAAATTTCGGGGAAAATCATTGCTGCAAGTATACCATAGGGCATATAGAGAAGAAATGATTTGAAAAATCCGTCCTCAAGTTTTTTTCTGAAAAGTACAAGGGGAAGAACTCTTGGAAGATATGTAACAAGTGCCATAAGTATAATGCACAATATTATATATGAATTATTCATTCTGCAAGTCCTCCTTTATCGGAAAAAGAAATGCTCCGAGAGCTGAGGAAACTACTCCACAGATTATTATAACCCAGCCCCCACTTATTCCCGAAAATGCAGGAACATATCTGAAAATACAGGACATACAAACAGAAACTATTACTATTTTTGCTATAGAATGGGATTTTTTTGCAGGTGGTATTATTATTGCAATAAACATTGCATATATTGCAATTCCCATTGCTCCAAGAACTGATTGAGGAAAAAGACTTCCCATAAGTGCTCCTGAAACAGTTCCTCCTGTCCAGCCTGTGTATGA
>JAZKXQ010000351.1:0-3236 GCA_045611725.1 Oscillospiraceae bacterium | reverse complement strand
TTACTGAATGTGTAATAGCTCCAAGTGAAATTATATCAACACCTGTAAGTGCTACATCTCTGATATTTTCAGCAGTAACATTTCCTGATGCCTCAAGCTTTGCCCTACCGTTTGTAAATTTAACAGCCTCTGCCATCTGTTCGCAGTTCATATTATCAAGCATAATTATTTCAGCACCTGCATTTATAGCTTCTTCAAGCTCCTGCATAGTTCTTACTTCAACTTCTATCTTAACCATATGACCTATTTTTTCACGCAATGCATTAACAGCTCCTGTAATACTTCCATATGCGTCAATATGGTTATCTTTAAGCATTGCACCATCAGAAAGATTAAATCTGTGATTTTTGCCACCACCTACTGTAACAGCATATTTCTGAAGATTACGAAGTCCTGGCAAAGTTTTTCTTGTATCTGTAATACGGGCATTTGTTCCCTCAACAAGTTCAACGCATTTATTAACAGCAGTTGCAATACCTGACATATGCTGAAGAATATTAAGAGCAGTTCTTTCACCTTTAAGAAGTACTCTTGTTTCTCCATAAAATTCAGCAATTATATCTCCCTTTTCGACCTTTGTTCCATCTTTTATGAGAATATTACATTCTACTCCACCACCAACAAGGTCAAAAACTCTCTTTGCTATGTCTATACCACACAAAACACCATCATCTTTTGCAACATAATAAGCATTGCTTTTATGTCCGTCCTCAATAAGATAATCAGTAGTAACATCGAGATAATTTATATCTTCATTAAGTGCAGTTGTTATAATTGAGTCAATATAGCTCTGTAAAAGCTTCATAAAAATCCCCCTTATATTTTATATAACTTCTTTAAGAATAAGATATGCCACTGTAACAAGTGACTTTGCCTCAACGTAATCAGCATTCTGTATATAATTTCCTGTATTAAGCATCTTTCTGATTTCAGCAACTCTTTCAAAGCCCTCAACCACAGCTTTTTTATCCGGAATTACAAAATGACTGTTCTGCATTATATGGCGTATTTCAGTTCTTATGCCCTTTGGTACAGGAATTGCATCATCACGATGTTCAAAGATAACATCTTCATATTTATCAGAAACGTTTTCAAGTTTTGAGGAAATATCCTGAGCAGCCTGTCTTGAAAATACAAGAGCTTCAAGCAACGAATTACTTGCAAGTCTGTTGCTTCCGTGTACGCCGGTATGGGAACATTCGCCTACTGCATACATATTTTCAAGCTTTGTACAGGAATTACTGTTTACATTTATTCCACCCATAAGATAATGCTGACAAGGAAAAATCGGTATTCTGTCTTTTGTAAGGTCATAGCCCTGTTCAAGCAGATTTTTATAAATCATAGGGAAACGTTTTTTAAGAAATTCAGAATCTTTATGGGAAATATCAAGATAAAATTCCTCTGAATTAAGCTTTCTGCTTTCAAAAATTATAGCGTGGGAAACTACATCTCTTGGAGCAAGTTCAAGTCTGTCATCATAATTATGCATAAATCTCTCGCCGTTGCAGTTAAGAAGATAAGCCCCCTCACCTCTTACAGCCTCGGAAATAAGGAAACATTCTCTTGTATGTTTATTATTAAAAGCAGTTGGGTGAAACTGAACAAGACTTAAATTTCTGATTGCAGCACCGACTTCATAAGCCATAGTAATACCATCGCCTGTGGCTATTGCTGAATTGGTTGTAAACTCATAAACTCTGCCTATACCACCTGTTGCCATTATAAGAAAATGGCAGTTATAGGATTTATGAGAATTATCTTTAAAAGTATCAACTGAATATCCTGTGGAAGTTTTTCTGACATTGCACATATATGTATTTTCTTTTATATCAACATTTGGAAGTTTTCTGACATTTTCAAGAAGCTTTGTAAGAATTTCAAAGCCTGTTGCGTCCTCGTGATGAAAAATTCTGTGACGGCAATGCCCACCTTCAAGAGTTCTGTGGAGAGTTCCATCTGGATTTTTATCAAATTCAACGCCAAGCTTTATAATATTTTCAATATCGTGAGCAGCTTCCTTTACAAGTATATGAACTGTTTCAGTATTATTTTTAAAACCTCCTGCAATCATTGTATCATTCTGATGATATTGTATATTGTCTTCTGGAGAATTATAAACCCCTGCAATACCACCCTGAGCAAGAGCAGAATTACAAAGAGTAAGCTCACGCTTTGAGAGTATCAGTATTTTAAGATTTTCGGGAAGGCATAAAGCTGAATAAAGTCCGGCGACACCTGCACCGGCAATAATCACATCATAATTATGTGTCATAAACAAACATCCTCTTTTTTTGTATAATTAATGGGCAATATCTTTTGTTACAGGAACACGATATATACTTTATAATCTATTATATCATATAATTATTAAATTTTCATTAACTTGGAATAATTTAATAAAAAATATTTAAAAAAATAACAAACAGCCTGTTTCATAAAGAAACAGACCGTCTTTTTTCGAGTAAATTATTATGATTTTAGAAAGAGTCAATCATTTTTATAACGTATTTTTTGAGCATTCCAAGGTCTGAAATGTCAATGTTTCCATCGTCATTTACGTCTGCAACAATATCTGCATAATCGGGGAAAATATTTTCCTTTATAATATGCTGGTTTATTGATGTAACATCTCTTACGTCAACTGTTCCGTCACAGTTTGTGTCGCCGACAACACATTTTGTAATAACATTTGCACCAAAGTCATTTTCAGCTATTACAAGAATGTCTTTACCTGTTACAACATCAATTGTTTTATGTACAAGATAATCTCCTATTCTTCCAACATTGGTAGTAACTCCTATTTTGAGATTTCCCTGTTCATCAAAAAATACTAAATGGTCATAGTAACCGCTTCTTATTTCTTTCCCATTTTCATTGAATCCAACCAAAACTGCTAATGCTGGTATTATACAATCTCCGTTTTCGTCAGGCATACAAAAATCATAAGTTTCTTTACCATTTTCATCAAGACCTGTATAACAGATTGAATAAACTTTACAATTGTCGTTGACTACTCTTACAGGATTTGAGTTTAAAATATATGATTTTAATTCTTCTGACACATTTTCTCTCAAAGCATCAGTTAATCCATTTGTATAAGCACTTGCAGTTGTTACACTACACATAGTACTCATTGCCAGAGCACAAACGAATATCTTGACAAAATTCTTTTTCATAAATATCCCTCCTTAAACTTAGAAAGAGTCAATCATTTTTACGATGTATTTTTTCAA
>JAZKXQ010000350.1:0-6655 GCA_045611725.1 Oscillospiraceae bacterium | reverse complement strand
AATTGAAAATGGTTTTGACCCGATGGGAAATAAATTTAATGTTTATGATATAAAAGATACTGAAATAATAAAAAATTCACTTTCTGAACTGGGAATGTTAGACACAGCTGAAGAAATAGCAAATATAAAAAACAGTATATCAATAAATGGAGAAGTACCACCGAATATAATACAAAACATTACTACACCTAATTCGATAATAGGTGAAGAAGATATAAATACTCTTAATGAAGTAAAAGATACTTCATATAATCCTACACAATATCGAATAACATTTGCATATGCTCAGGCTGGTTATAGTAGAGAAGAGGGTACTGAAATAATAAACAAGATTGCAGAAAAATATGGTGAACATTTCTATTCATCATATGGATATAATTCATCAATAGAAGATGCAATTGTTTCAATTGATTATACTGATTATGATTATGCAGAAGCCGTTGATGTAATTGATTCTTCTCTTGATTCATTGATTTCATATACCAATTATCTTGGAAATACAGACAATGCAAGATTTGTTTCTGTAGAAACAGGATACAGCTTTTCAGATTTGAAAAAAGCAACACAAACTCTTAAGAATGAAAAATTAGGCTGGATAAAGTCATTTATAGTTTCAAATAATGTTACTAAAAACAAATCAAATCTTATAAATTATTATCAGTACAAAATAGATAACGCTGAAATTTCAAAACAATCATATCAGGAACAGTTAAATGGTCTTTCAACTATGATTCAGGATTATCAGAAAACCAGTACTGTTATACTTGGTTTAGCAGAAGAATCTGAAAAAGAAGTTTTATACTCCCAGCCATCAGATACTTATGATTATCTTATAAATCTTAAAGTTGATTATCAAAGAAAAATTTCTACCCATACAGAAAATATAGCTTTTTATGAAGAAAGAATAGAAAGTCTGAAAAAAGCTACATCTTCAGAAAAAGATAATGAAACAGTTGATAAATATCTTGCAGAAATTGAAAATGAGATACAGGAACTTCTTGATATAGTAAATACAACTGCAACTGAATACTATACAACAGTTAAACTTTTTGATGCATATCAGATAATTTCTCCTGCCGATTCTTCCATATTGTCATATGTTTCTTCAGCATTAGGTTCTTTGAATATTATAATTGCTGTTGAACTCGTTATTTTTTCTTTGTATCTTTCTTATGGAGTTATAACTGATGTTATGGCCTTAAACGGAAAAGAAACAAAGCTTTTAAATAAGAAAAAATTAAATAATGCAGGAGATAAAAAAGATGGAGAAAAATAAAAATATTAATGTAACATTAGTAACCCCTACAGAACAGGAAGAAAACGTTATTAAAATTTCATTTTCATCAATATTCGCATATATGAAAAAGTTTTTTTTATGGTGGCTTATACTTTCAGTTATTGTAGGCTCGTTAATGTCAGGAATATCAATAATTATGAAGAAAACTTCATATGTTGGAAATCTTGAAGCTCTTATAGAATTCAATTATTCAGGAATAGAAAAGGGACTTGCTCCAGATGGAAGTGTGTTTGATGTTACTAAATTAAAATCTCCTTCTATAATAGAAAAAGCACTTTCATCATTACAGATAGATGATGCAGAAACTGATGAAATAAGAAATAATATCGAAATAGTTGGAGTTATGCCACAGGATACAATTGATGAAATGTCGCTTTATTATAAGGCATATTCAGAAAAAGCTTCTATTGAATCAGCTCAATCATTGCTTAATACAAAATATACTCCTAAAAAATATATTGTATCATTTAATTATTTTGATTGTAACTATACATTGAATGAAGGAACAGAAATATTAAATGAAATACTTAATGCTTATTCTACCTACTTTTTTGAAACATATAATTATAATACATCTCTCGGAAGTGCTACTGCTATTGTAGATTATACTGAATATGATTATGCAGAAGCAACTAATATTTTCAGAAATTCTCTTAATGATATTGAATCGTATATTTCAAATGTTCGTAATAATGGAGCTAATAATTTCAGGTCAAGCCAAACGGGTTATACTTTCGATGACCTTATAAGAATTTCAAATACTCTTATAAGCAATGATATTGACCAGATTGCATCATACATTACTATCAATAGTGTAACAAGTAATGAGATTAAAGCAATGGTTTCATACTATGAATATCTTACAAAAGAAGTAACACGTAAAAAATCGATAGAAGTTTCAACTCTTACTGCAGTAAATGAAGCGATTGCAAAATATGAAAAAGACCCTCTTTTCCTTATAGTAGGAAATGAAACAGAAGAAAATCAAGATGACATAAATAAAGCATATGATGATTTAATGGTTAAAAAATTAGATACTCAAAGGAATATTTCCAATTACAATTATGATATTAAATATTATCAAAATGTTATCGATTCATTCAATAAAGCTTCTGCAGTAAAGCAAAAAGACATTGATATGGTAAACGAGATGCTTTCTTCTCTTAACAAGAAAGTAGATGACTTAATATATAATGTAAATATGACAGTAGAAGAATATTATTCAAAGGTTGCTTTTTCAAATTCATTTAAAATTCTTGTTCCTGCTTCAGGTTCAGAAGAAGAAGTTGTATCTAAAAATTCAATGATGTTATTGATTATAAGCGAAGCCTTAGTTTTGGTAATATATCTTTCATCTGCTTTCATACTTGGAATTATAGAATCAAATAAAAAACAAGAAACTGAAGAACAAAATTCAGAATCAGAAAATGATAAGAATGATAAAAAAGAATAAATTATTTATAATCGGATTCCCTGATGTTAAAATCAGGGAATTATTTTTTGTTGACATATTAGTAATTATGAGTTATAATATAATGTATGGAATTAAAATGTTATGATTATTAGGGGGAATACTATGACAGAAACAGAACTTTATCATACTCAAAGTCATCTTACAGAAGAAATGGTAACAGAGGCAACATTAAATTCTCTCAAGGAAGATAAAGAAGGAGTTACCCAATATCCTATTCTCGAATTTGATGAACAGGCTCTTAATCTCTTATGTACAGGAGTTCACGAAACATTAAAAAGCAGTAAAATAAAACCTGCCGGTGGCAAAATATATAAATTTTTAAAACGTACCTTTGATATAATTATTTCCGTACTTGCTTTGACTATTCTGGCAATACCAATGGGGATAGTTGCACTTATAATTTATATTGATGATAAAGGTAATCCTATTTTTTCTCAGGTCAGACTTACTGAGGACGGAAAGCCTTTTCGTATGTATAAATTTCGTTCAATGTGTGTAAATGCAGATGAAAAATTTGCAGAAGTTCAGAAACAAAATCAAACTGATGGTATTGCTTTTAAAAGCAAAGATGACCCAAGAATAACTAAAATTGGTAAATTTATACGTGCTACCTCTATTGATGAGTTGCCACAGTTCTGGAATATTCTTAAAGGGGATATGTCGATTATAGGTCCAAGACCTCCTTTGCCAAGAGAAGTAGTCCTCTATACTCCACATCATATGGAAAGACTTATGGTTAAAGGTGGACTTTCTTGCATATGTCAGTGTGAAGGCAGAAGCGATATGAAATTTGATGAATGGATTGAAACAGATGTTCATTATGTAAAAAATCGTAGTATAGGTATGGATATAAGCCTTTTCTTTAAAACTGCACTTGTAGTAATTCAGAAAAAAGGTGCAAGATAATTTATACATATAAATAACAGGGCTGTATGAAGTTCATACAGCTCTTATATATTTTCTCATTTGTTTTACTCTGATTTTTTTATATAAAAATGTTGTATATTATAGTCAAAACCACCTGTTTTTACGGGTGGTTTTGACTATCAAAAAAATTTTTAAAAAATTTTAAAAAAAAAATGTGACTTTATGAAAAGATAAATCGTATTATTAGTGAAAGGGGGAGGAAAATGTCAATAGAATTGTTGCGTACGGACGAGAATATTGACAGTATAGTCAATAGGTATTTACCAATGATATACAGAATTGCTCTTTCAAACCTAAAGAATAAAAGCGATGCAGAAGATATTACTCACGATGTAATATTAAAGTACATAAAATTCAAGCCCGATTTATCCTCAGAGGAGCATATAAAAAACTGGTTTATAAGAGTTACTGTAAATATGTGCAAGGATTTTTATAAATCATCGTGGATAAAAAGAACTATTGGCTTTACAGATGAAGACACAATTTCTGTTGATGTTAGAGAGAATGCAGATTTGAAAATTGATATTCATACTGCCTTGATGAAACTTCCATTTAAATACCGTTCAATAATACATTTGTTTTATTATGAAGATATGACTGTTGAACAGATAAGCAATGTTCTGGGTATAAATCTTTCCACTGCTAAAATGCGTTTGCAAAGAGGACGGGAAAAACTTAAAAAAATTCTTACAGAGAATGGAGGTGGCAGTTATGAATATTAAAGATGAATATAAAAATTATTTTGATAATGTGGAAATAAGAGATGAATTTGTTGAAAGTCTTAAAAATGAGATAAATTCCGAAACAGTATTTATGGGCAAATACAGTGTTACTGAAAGTTCGGAAAGAAAAAAATTTAAATTTAATTATATTATTCCGACTGCCGCCGCTGTTGCTCTGATTTTTACTTCAGCTCTTGCAGTATTCAATTCCAATGACCAGTATGAAATAGATGTTCCTGTAATTGAAAGTGATTTTACAGATATTACAGAAACTACGCCATTTGAGGTAAATTCGGAAACATCAGAAGAATCAGCCCTGACATCATTTGATATGCAAACACAGACTAATTCTGAAACTGAAAATACTACAACCGAACCAGATAATGCCACAACTAAACCAGATAAGACTACAACTAAACCGGAGAAGACTACAACTAAACCAAATAATACTACAACTGCAACAAATAAAACTTTAACAGAAACAGTACATAGTTTTTATGAAGATAAAGATTCATCTTTATATACAACTTATAAAAATGAGACTTCTACTAATAAAAATGAAACTTCTGCTAAAATTACTACTAAAAAAGAAGAAATATTGTCAAATACAAAAACTTCTCAAACTCCTGTAATAACAACTGCGACTTCTCAAAGCACCCAGATAGAAAATCATACATCTGTAATTGCTGGAAATAGTGGCTCTGTCGTAATGTCATCTGAAAACGATACTGATATTGAAATTCTTATGTTTGAAATAAAATGCGACAGTAACATTAAAATAAACGATGTTTCTTTCTATGATAAGGTTAATGGTAAAAAATTAACTTACTTTTTCAATCCTGAAATAAATCAGTGTATAGTTTCAACTACTCAAAATGTTGGAATGAAAGTATCTGATATTGCAATAACTATTGAATTTTATGTCAACGAGGATATTCAGAAGGGCGATTATGAATTTGAAATAAATGTTCTGCAATGCTGTAACAAATCACTTAAGATGATACAGATAGAAGATTTTGGCAGTGCATTTATAACTGTACTTTAAAAAAATTTATAAAAAAGGAGAGATATTTATGAAAAACACTTTAAAGAAAGCTTTGGCTATGATTATGTCCGTTTCAATGCTCGGAAGTCTTGCTGTTCCTGTTTTTGCTGAGGAAACTCCTATTGTTTATGGAGATGCCAACTGTGATAAAGAAGTTGACATAAGAGATTCAACAACAATAAACCAACATATCATAAAAGCAACTGAAATTTCTGAACAAGGAATTAAAAACTGCGACTTTTATGGCGATGGACAAATTTCAATAAGAACTCTTGGAAACGTAAAAGCCCATATTATCGGACTTATAGACGACCTTAAACCTGATACTGATTCAGAAAATTCTTCTCAATCTGCTGATGTTTTTATTTCTGATACATTACAAGCTTCTTGTCAAGATGCACAGGATTTATATAACATCACCAGTGTTGATGAGCTTAATGAGTACATCAAATATTTCAGAACTGCATATAATCCTGTAGTTTTCAAAGAACCTGATGATAACTTCTGTTATTTTGACCAATGTGTAATAGATTCTCTTACAGAAAGATACAATGAGGAATACTTTAAAACTCGCAATCTTGTTATAAAGCTTGAAAACTTTGATGAAACTTATATGCTTTTCCACCCACATATCAACATAAATGAAAACAACATTTTTATTGATATGATTCGTGAAACTTATTCAATGTATGGCAATCCTGTCAGCAGATTTATAGTAGCTGAGGTTGGAAAAACTGATACTGAATATTCAATGAATATTACATACTCCAAATATCAGGAATTTAATCTTACACCTCAAGAATGTGGATATTCAATGACAGATGTTTCGGAATATACCGAAAGTGGTTATGGAGCTGAAATATGTACAAGTTATGAACAACTTTACAACTATGTACAGAAATACCATATAGAAAAGTGCCCTGACTGTTCGTGTGAACTTGAAATTCTGAAAAAATATGATGAAGAATTTTTCAACGATAATGTTGTGTTTGTAGGCGTTATGTCTACTAATGGTGAAGAAAATGTTCCTGAAGTCAGTGATATTGAGTTTGATGAACGAAAGGTTTATATTAAATTCACATACACAACAAAAATGGAAAATTATATGGGAGCATTTTTCAGTTTTTCATTCCCAAAAGAAAAATATATCGAGCAAGATACAAGATGTGGATATGCAACTGATATTCCTG
>JAZKXQ010000349.1:0-6764 GCA_045611725.1 Oscillospiraceae bacterium | reverse complement strand
ATGGAGAAATGATGACTGTTCTCTTAAATATCCATCTGAATTTGTTCCCGCACTTGAAAAGATAGGCTATATTGTAAAGCTTGATTTCTATATGTATGAGCAGGTTCTGAAATGTATGAGAAAATGGCTCGATATGGGTATAACTCCCGTACCTGTTTCTGTTAATTTTTCAAGAAAAAATTCTCTTGAAGATGATTTTTATGAGCGTGTTTATAATCTTGCAGAAGCATATGGAATTGACAATAAGCTTATAGAAATTGAAACTACTGAAAGTACATTTATAAACGATATTGACAAGATGCTCGAAACTATGAGAAGATTTCAGAATGCAGGTTTCAAGGTTGATATTGATGATTTCGGAACAGGATATTCCTCTCTTAATATGCTGGTATCAGCTCCTGTGGATATTGTAAAGATTGATAAAAGTTTTCTCAAAAATATTGAGGATTCACAGTTTGAACGTGATTATGTGAAACAGATGTGCAAGATGGTAAGCACTGCAAGAAAGGATATTATATTCGAGGGAGTTGAAACAGAAGAACAGGCTCAGTTTCTGCTTGAGTGTGGATTTACAAAGGCTCAGGGTTATCTGTTCGACAGACCCATACCTGTTGATGAGTTTGAACGGAAATATATTTTTAATAATTAAACTTGATTTTGTATGAATTACTTCAGATATGATTTCATATATTAAATTATATAATCATATCTGGAGTGATTTTTTTGTGAAGATTAAAAAAATATTCTTTTGTATGGTACTTTGTGTAACTATTTTTTCTATGAATATTCCTGTTTATGCAATATCTTATGATAATCAGGAGAATGTTCCAAAAGTACAGGCTACATTGCTTATGGAGGCTGATTCTGGACAGGTAGTTCAGCATAAAAACGGCTATGAAAAAGTACCTGTGGGAACTCTTAATAAAATGATGACAGCATTGCTTATGGCAGAGGCTCTTGAAGAAGGTGTTTTTAGCAGGGATACAATGATTACAGCGTCACCCAATGCCAATTCTATGAAACAGGCTTCAATATGGCTTATGGCAGGGGAGAAGATGTCTTTTGAGGATTTGCTTAAAGGGGTAGTAATAGGTAATGCAAATGACGCCTCTGTTGCTCTTGCAGAGGCTTTATACGATTCAGAGGAGGAATTTGTAAAGCATATGAATACAAGAGCATTTGAACTTGGTATGCGTGATACTGTTTATGTAAACTGTACAGGTTATGATAATGAAAATCAGTATTCAACTGCATACGATACAGCACTTCTTGCAAGAGAAATGATAAAGCATAGTATTCTTGTGGAATATATGACTGTATGGCTGGATTATCTCAGGGGAGAAGATACAGAACTTGTCAATGAAAATTCTCTTGTAAGGAATTATGATGGTATTCTGGGAGTAAAGGCAGGTCATTCTAATATGTCTGGGAATTGCCTTGCTCTTGCCGTAAAAAAACAGGATACTTCATATATTGCAGTAATTCTTGGCTGTGCTGATAAAAATCAGCGTTTTTCAATGGGCAAAGAATTAATAAATATAGGATTTTCAAGTTATCAACCAGCTGTTCCATACCTTAGCAGTGAATATCTTTTACCCGTAAAAGTTCGCAGGGGAGTTGACAGTGCAGTTGAGCTTGATATAGGGGAATTATCAGCTATGGCAGTGCCTAAAGGACGTGAGGACGATATAACCTGTGTTATAATAATGCCTGAGTATATGAATGCTCCAATCAGAAAAAATCAGAAAATAGGAAGCGTTGTTTTTTACCTTGATGATACTGTTTTATGTACAACCGATATTGTTGCAAAAAATAGCGTTGAACAGCTTACTTTATGGATTTCATTAAAGGAAATGTGTGCAAAATTACTGAAATAGACGCCTTAAAATATAGATAATGTGAATTATGTACAATTTTACTTGACAATATATTCTACAAATGATATAATATATTTATTAAAATTATAATAAAAAGAAATGTGTTTGGAGGAATGTGAAATGTCTTTAAAACTCAATACAAAGTATGTTGAAAATTTTATAAATGCAGATGAGCTTGAGGGTATCAAGAAACAGGTTGAACTTGCAGCTGATACACTGCATAAGAAAGATGGTCTTGGAAATGATTTTCTTGGTTGGCTTGACCTTCCTAAAAATTATGACAAGGAAGAATTTGCAAGAATTAAGGCTGCTGCTGAAAAAATTCAGAAAAATTCAGAAATTCTTATCGTTATCGGTATAGGTGGTTCATACCTCGGTGCAAGAGCTGCTATAGAAATGATGAAATCTCCTTTCTATAACAATCTCAAGAAGGATACTCCTGATATTTACTTTGTTGGAAACAATATCAGTTCAACTTATATGAATGAAATTATTTCCATATGCGAAGGCAGAGATTTCTCTGTAAATGTTATCTCAAAATCCGGTACTACTACAGAACCAGCTCTCGCTTTCAGAATTTTCAAAAAACTTGTTGAGGATAAATATGGAAAAGAAGAAGCTAAAAACAGAATTTTCTGCACTACTGACAAGGCAAGAGGTACTCTCAAGGAACTTGCTGACAAGGAAGGCTATGAAACTTTTGTAATCGCTGATGACATCGGCGGAAGATTTTCTGTTCTTACTGCTGTAGGTCTTCTTCCTATCGCTGTTTCAGGCTGTGACATTGACGCAGTTATGAATGGTGCTTTTAAGGCTCAGAAGGATTTTATGGCTGATTTCGATAACAATGATTGCTATAAGTATGCAGCTCTCAGAAATATTTTCTACAGAAAAGGTATGACAGCTGAACTCCTTGTTTCATATGAACCTTGTATGCTTATGATGTCAGAATGGTATAAACAGCTTTTCGGCGAAAGTGAAGGCAAGGACGGCAAGGGACTTTTCCCGGCGTCTGTTAATTTCTCAGCTGACCTTCATTCAATGGGACAGTTCATTCAGGATGGCTCAAAGATGCTCTTTGAAACAGTTCTTGATATTAAAACTCCTAAGAAGGATTTATTCCTCGAAAATGATGAAGCTAACCTCGATGGTCTTAACTTCCTTACAAATCAGAATATGTCTGTTGTAAACAGAAGAGCTTTTGAAGGTACTGTTCTTGCTCATACAAAGGGTGGAGTTCCTAACATAGTTCTTGAAGTTGATGGCACTGACGAAGAAAACTTCGGCTATATGGTTTACTTCTTTGAAAAGGCTTGTGCAGTTTCAGGCTATGTTCTCGGTGTAAATCCATTCAATCAGCCTGGCGTTGAAAGCTATAAGAAGAATATGTTTGCTCTCCTCGGAAAGCCTGGTTATGAAGACCAGAAGGCTGAACTTGAGGCTCAGCTCTAAAAAATTAAGCTTGTAATGAACAATTGTTCATAAAAATAAATTGCCGATTAAAAGGCAGAACGGAGTGTAATTATGATTAAACTTATTACCGGAAAAAAAGGTTCAGGAAAAACTAAAGTCCTTATCGATATGATTAACGATTCTGTAAAAACTACTAACGGCGACCTTGTATGTATCGAAAAAGGTGACAGCCTCAGACGTTCTATCAGCTATAAAGTAAGATGGTGCGATTCAGATTACTTCAATGTAAACAGTTTTGATTCATTCTATGGTTTTATTGCAGGTATGCTTGCAGGAAACTATGACATAAAGGAAATCTTTATTGATGGTATTTTCAAGATTGCAGGTAATGACGCTGATGAACTCGGTGTTCTTCTTGACAAACTTGCAAAGCTTACAAATGACGAAACTTCTATCGTGTTCACAATTTCAGCTGATAAGAGTGAACTTCCTGAATCAGTTGCAAAATTTATTGACTGATTTTCAAAATAATCCGAAAAACTATTGACAATAATCGATTTATTCATTATAATATAGTTTGTGTGATTTACTCAAAGGTGGAATGATTAATGATATTGAATATTAAAGATGTTTTTAATACAACGGGTCTTTCAAAAGAACTGGACTTTAAAATCTCATCAGATGCACTTGAAAAAGTAAACGGATATGAATTTGCTGCTCCTGTAACAGTAAAGGGTAAGGTTTTTAATCGTGCCGATATTGTTAATGCCCGTTTTTCCACTGAGTTTACCCTTAGGCTTGTGTGTGACAGATGTCTTAAAGAGTTTGAAAGAAATTATTCTTTTGATTTTGAACATACAATCGTTAAGTCGCTGAATAATTCCGATAATGACGAGTATATCGTTGCTGACGGAGATTGTGTTGACTTTGGCGAAGTTGCCTTATCCGATATGCTTCTGGCATTACCTACAAAAATTTTATGCAGAGATGATTGTAAAGGTCTTTGTATGATTTGTGGACAAGACCTGAATGAATCGGAATGTGACTGCCTTTCTTAGTTTTATGTATACTATATAAGGAGGTGCCATAATGGCTGTACCAAAGAGAAAAACCTCTAAAGCTAGACGTGATAAAAGACGTTCTAACGTTTGGAAATTAGATGCTCCAGCACTTTGCAGATGTTCTAACTGCGGTGAACTCACTGCACCACATAAGGTTTGCAAGAGCTGTGGTTTCTATAAGGGCGTTGAGGTAATTAAGAAAGAAGCATAATTATTATCGCTTCTTATGACTGCGAGATTAGAGGAGGAGAAATCTTCCTCTATTTTTGTTGAATGTATTTTTTTTATTTGTGAAAGGTATATTATGGTTAAAATCTGTAATGTCGTAAAAGGTTCACCTGCATACAGAGCTGGTATCAGACCGGATGATATTCTTGTTTCTGTAAATGGAATGAAAATAAAAGATGTTCTTGACTATATGTTCTATATCGCTTATAATCGTGTTGAAATAGAATATCAGCGTGATGGAAAAAATATTTCGGAAGTAATTATAAAAAGTGAATATGATGATATTGGTCTTGAATTTGAAACTTTTCTTATGGATAGTAAAAAATCGTGCCATAATAAATGCGTATTCTGTTTTATTGACCAGATGCCTCCGAATATGAGAGAAACTCTCTATTTTAAAGATGATGACGCAAGACTTTCATTTCTTCAGGGGAATTATGTAACTCTTACAAATCTTTCTCAGGAGGATATTGACAGAATTATAAAAATGCGTCTTAATATTAATGTTTCAGTGCATACAACAAATCCGGAATTAAGATGTAAAATGATGAATAATCGTTTTGCAGGGGATAAGCTTAAATATATAAAGCAGATGAGTGACGCAGGACTGAAAATGAATTGTCAGATTGTTTTATGTCCCGAATTGAACGATAGGGAGGAGCTTGACAGAACTTTGAACGATTTGGGAGAGCTTATGCCTAATATTCAGAGTGTTGCAATAGTCCCGGTAGGACTTTCAAAATATCGTGACAATTTATATCCTCTAAAGCCGTTTGATATGGAAAGTGCTTCTGATACTATAGACAGGATTGAAAAATTTCAGAAAAAAATGCTTGAAAAATATGAAACAAGAGTTGCATTTCCATCAGATGAATTTTTCCTCACTGCAAACAGACCATTACCAAATGGTGATTATTATGAGGATTATCCTCAGTATGAAAACGGAGTTGGAATGTTAAGGTCTATGCTTGATGAACTTGATTCTGCTTTGGATTTATGCGATGAAATTCCTGAAAATCCGAGAAAAATATCAATAGCAACAGGAAAAGCTCCATATCAGATAATTAAAAGTATGGTGGATAAAATTTCTGAAAAATACAAAAATATAGAATGTAAAGTGTATCCTATAAGAAATGATTTTTTTGGAGAAACAATAACTGTAACAGGTCTTATCACAGGGCAGGATTTAACAGCACAGCTAAAAAATGAAGATTTGGGTGATGAACTTCTTATATCGGATTCAATGATAAGGCGTGACAGTGATGTTTTTCTTGATGATTATACAATATCAGATGTTGAAAATCAGCTTGGAATAAAAATAAGAACTGTCAAGAATGATGGTTTTGAATTTCTTGATGCAGTTTTAGGTTATCAGTATTAATTTTAATTTGTTATAAAGTTAAGTAAAATTTATAATTTACTGGTTCAAAAGCTTATTTCAGTAGATAATATCAAGTAAAATTGATTTATTGAAGAAAACAAAATAATAAAAATAAAAGTTTTGGTCAAGCTTTTTCAAAAGCTTGTGGGGTGTCGGGGCGAAGCCCTGACGCTTCACGAGGGGTGCGGGGATGGAGTGTCCCTGCCCTTGATTGCTTATTTCGCTGTCATAAAGACAGCGACCAAAGGCTTTGCCTTTGGAATCCATTCGCTTTTTAAAAAAAGCGAAACCAAAAATTTTTATTTTGTTGCAAAGTTAAGTGAAATTAACTTATTGAAGAAAACAAAATAATAAAACTAAAGTTTTTTGCTAAGTTTTTTTCAAAAAAGCGATGGAAAACCTGCACAAGAGATTTTCCCCTTTTAAAATTATTTATGCTCTTTAAAGTTTCCAAGAAATCTGAAATCTTCAAAGTTATCTTTCATTTCCATTATAAGAGAAGATACTCTTTTATCTTCAACATTTCCTTCAAAATCAAGATAGAACATTACATCAAAGCTTCCGTCTGCAATAGGACGGCTTTCAATTCTTTTAAGATTAAGACCGGATACAAAAAATTTTGAAAGAAGTCTGTAAAGGCTACCTGTTTTATGTGGAATTGTAATCATAACGGAAATTGTATCCGAATCAGATTCTTTTAAAAATTCTTTTGAAATGCATATGAATTTTGTATAATTAGGCTGACAGTCTGCAATATTCCTGTTGATTATTTCAAGCCCATAAATTTCAGCACATCTTTCAGAA
>JAZKXQ010000348.1:0-2032 GCA_045611725.1 Oscillospiraceae bacterium | reverse complement strand
ATTCTTTTTTCATTGTCCATTTTTATCACCCAATATATTTTATCATATTAATATGATTTTTTCAAGGTTATTAAACAGGTCTACTCAATCATTATACCATATCAATAAATTTAAGTCAATGTTAATACACAAAAATCCCGTCATTATTCAATAAACAATAACGGGATATAATTTTTATCTGTTAAATGATGTATTTAAGCTGTTTAAAGCTATTACTTCATAGCCTCTTCAACTGCAACTGAGGAATACACACACTGGAAAGAAAGAATAAAGGCAGTACATCGGACTTACTATTACTATATACTACCTTTACAAAAAATAGTGGCATTTTCTCCGTCCCAAGTAACTTTTTCTATGATTTTCTTGATAAATTCACGCTTATTTTCTATGCTAAGTTCAGCAAAATTATTTTTTAGATGAATTATTGCTTCTTCCATATTGTTAAGGTTGATGTGCATTTGAGACTGTATTTTTTCTTTATCGTTGAGTTCAGCAATTTGTGTGTCTATAATACTATTGCTTTCCGTTAACTCGGAAATTTGTTTGTTTATGTATTCCATTGTAAGTGCATTTGCTCCATCGGAAATAGCCTTTATTAAATTTTGAATAGCCTTTTCATTACTTTTTTTCTTGGAATTAAGAGATTTTATCTGAATAGCAATAACATCTTCAGCAGAATTAATCTGTTTGCGTAATTTAGAAAGTTGTGCATTAACAGCACTCCCTTCCACATTATATTTAAAAATCTCATCAAGAACAAGTTTATCCAGTAAATCGCCATCCACATTACACATCGCACATTTTTGTTTCTTGCTTTTTTCTTTTGTTATGCACATATAATACATCTTGTTATTCGCCATTTTAGGACGCATATAGTCATCGCAACTTGCACAATGTAGCACTCCAGATAAAACAGAACGTTTATTGAAACTTTGCTTGCTGTTCGGAATGCCACCAAAGCAGTTCTTACCATTTTCCTTTAACAAGTTTTGAATACGCACCCACTCTTTGCCTGTTAATATTCCTATATGGCTTGATATGGCAATTACCCATTTTTCAGGCGGCGACTTCTCTTTGCTTTGACCTGCGTGACGATTATATGCAAGTATGCCTTTGTTATCAGAACAAGATTCTGGGGTAAAACAGACTTCACATCCAAGAGATTTAAAGTAATCATAACTGTCTTGGTCGGCTATGCAATAGCAAGGATTAATAAGGATACGCTTGACATTGCTTTTATCCCAAGGTTTGCCACTGCGTGTGTAATTTTTGGTTTCGTTTAAAAATTGCTCCAAAGCGTTCAGACTTTGAAGTTCAGAATACTTACTAAAAATAAGTTTTACTAAGTTAATAGTATTTTCATCAAATTCAAGCGTATTGTAACTTCTTTCTTTGCCAAGCTTTTCATCAATAAATGTATGTTTAACAGAAGTGTATCCTAATGGAACAGTTCCGCCAAGCCACTTGCCTTTCTTGGATGATTCATACATATTATCTCTGATACGCTCAGCGATGGTATCACGTTCAAGTTGTGCAAAAACAACTGTCATATGAAACATTGCTGCTCCCGTTGATGTGCTTGTATCATATTTCTGCTGGATGGTTACAAAATAAGTATTTCTTTTTTGAAGTTCCTCTAAAAGTTTCGAGAAATCTGCAACATTTCTGCTAATTCTATCAAGTTTATACACAATAATGTAATCGAAAGGATTGATAGATTCTATCCTCATCATTTCCGTAAAACCAGGTCTATTTAGATTCTTTCCAGAGTATCCTTCATCACTGAAATACTGAATATCAATATCATCTTCTTCTGAAAATTCAGAATTAACATATTTCAAGCATTCTTTCTTTTGATTTTCAATACTATCTCCTTTTCCCGTGAACTTTGATTTACGGGCATATATCGCTATTCTTTTCAGATTACTTCCTCCCTTATTTTAAAATATACTTATTATAATGTGTAAAAAATATCAGTTCTTATAGATGCAACAGAAATTGAGATTGAACGCCCAAAAAAAGACAAAAACAA
>JAZKXQ010000347.1:0-5363 GCA_045611725.1 Oscillospiraceae bacterium | reverse complement strand
CAGAAAGTTTTGTTTGATATTTTATTGTAATGTCATTGCCATTACCTTTAAGTTCTTTATCAGATTTAAAAACAAATGTAATTATATTATCTGAAACACTTGCTGTAATTTCAGAACTACCAGATATTGTTGCAGAACCATCTACATATGACATACCATCGGGCAATTTATCAGTAATTGTAAATGTTTTCCCTTGGTAACTATCTCCATTCTGATTATTTTTGCCTGTTAAATTTATTGTATAGTTAAATTCTTTATTTTTAAGGTCATCAGTAGTCAAATCTGAAATATCAACAGAAGATTCATCAACTGATTTTGATACACCAAATGTTTTTATAGAATTAATAGATTCTGAAGAATTTCCATCATTACAATTTGAACTATCTGCTCCAAAAGATATTTTATTGTTTATATTAGTATCTAAACCATTTCCTCCAGGAGCCATCAAATTCTTTATTGTATATTTAAATGTTACTTTTTCATTAAGTTTAAGATTAATATTTTCTAAAGTTAATGTCCATATTTTATTATTGCCATCTTTAGTTGCCTCAATCATATCTCCAACTTTGTAGTTCGAGGTTTCTGGTATTTCTGTTATTTCAACAAAAACTTTATCACCTATTAATGCACCTGATGTTAATTCATCTTTAATATACAAATTTGTGATATTTTGCCATTCAGTGTTTGTAAATGAAGCACCATAGGTTACTTCTCCACCCTCATACGCCTTAGAGCCGTCGATAACCCACTTTTTAGCGGCAGGAGGGTTCTGTGCAGTTACTGTCACTTTGGAATCCTTTGTTTCGTCACCGTAAGTCATTGTAGCTGTATTCTCAACATTAGTCTCAACTGACGAACCAATAACAGCGTTTACAGTGAATACAACCGTTGAATTCTGCGGAATATCGATTATTTGAGAGAAACTATTTTCAGTTATGGTAACATCTGTAGTATTATTACCAACAGTCATTGAACAGCTTTCAAATGTAACTCCATCTGATGCTGTATCGGAAACTGTAACATTGTAAGCATCAGCATTACCTGTATTATTAACTGAAATAGTATAGGTTACTTCTGTTTCCTCGCCTTTATAGAATGTTGTCGGATTAGCAGATTTTGTAATAGATAACTCTGGTTTTTGCTCTGAAAAGGCAATACTGTCAGAACCGATAACAACATCACCATCTTTCAGATTAGCAGTATTTATTATATTTCCTGTTGTGCCTTTGGCAATAGTACCCTCAATTGTAATCGTCACTGTTTCATTTGGTGCAATTGTCAGTTTCTCGGAGAGATTGCCGTTTGTCAATTCAATTGTATCTGTATTTTCACCGCTTGATATTGTACAGCTGTTAAATGTAACACCTGTTGGTGCTATATCTTCTACTATAACATCACCTGCAACTTCTCCTGTATTTGAAACAATAATAGTATAAACTACATTCTGTTCTGATTCTTTTGCATTATATATAGTATTGCCCTCAGTTTCAACATAACCTGTCTTGCTTATTGAAAAATCCGCAGCTTTAGCATTTATATTAATAGTTGCCACAGCAGAATTTGTTTCGTTTCCCACTTCCTCAACAGTATTTGTAAGAGTTGTATCTTCATTTACTTCTACTGTACATTCAACAGTTGCAGTTACTGTATCACCAGGTTTAACATCAGTAAATGTTACTGAATTGTCAGTAATTTCAGTGCCATCATTTAAAATAATTTTTTCAAAATTAAGACCTTCTTGAGTATCATCAGTAAGAGTAATATCTCCCGAAGCTCTGCCTATGTTTTTAGCTGAAATTTCAAATTTAACTGTGTCACCATCATAATAGTATTCTTTTGAGCCTGTAACAGTCTTTGATATTTCAAAATCAGCAACGCTCGGCTTTACAGTTATAGTTGCCACAGCAGAATTTGTTTCGTTTCCTACTTCCTCAACAGTATTTGTAAGAGTTGTATCTTCATCAACATACACTTCACATATAACAATTGCAGTAACAGTCTGATAAGGCTGAACATCTGTAAATTCGATAGTCTGTTGAGGTAAGTCTACAATACCACCATCTTCTGTAGTAATATCCTTAATTACAAAGCCATTATCAGCAATATAATCAAACAGAGTTATATTCCCTGCCGTACCACCGATATTCTGAGCTGAAATGATAAATGTTACTTCATCTCCATAATAATATGTCTTATTCTCCACTACTTTCTTGGACAAATAAAATTCGGCAGGTTTTGGAGGCTGTACGCCATTAACAGCAAGTTCAACGGATTTATTTGTTATATTATATCCGTATGTATCTTCACCATAGCGTTTACCTGTAATATTTACAGTATTTGTAACTGTCGCACTTTCTGAAATTTCCCCATAATCAACTGTATTATCATTAAGATTCAAAGGAAAATTAATGCTTACAGCACCCATTTCAGTTTCAGTATTATTGCTGTCAATCTCAAATGAAATCTTAGCAGTATTTCCATCTACAGTTACTGAAGGTTCTGTGTATTTATAACCAGATTTATCAAGTGCATTTGTTATTGATGTTTCAATATCAGTTTTAGCACCTTCTTTGAAAGTCATTCCGTCAAGAGTGATAGTATCCTCAAATTTAAGACCTGTTACCCACCACGCACCATTTTTAGCTGCTGGATTATTTGGTGAAGCTTTCAAAGTATAATTAACTGAAGTTCCTTTTTCACCAATAACATCAGATTTTGTCAAAGTACTCTTACTTTCAGTCTTATCACCACTCCAGTCAGCCTTTGAAATAGCTGTAACGGAATTTTCAATACTTTTGTTTGTTGATGTCTGCACTATTTTTACAGTACAGCTTTCATCATTTGCAGTTTTACCATTAATAAATTTTGCCTGAAGACGAATAACCTTGGTAGCACCATTTGTTATATCAAATTCGATATAACGCTCGGTAATATTACCGTTATCGTCTTGAACAAGATGGAGAGTATATCCATTATACACTGCACCATCAGTAAAACCACTTCCCTTAAAGTTAGGGAGCATAAGATTTTCATCTGTAATGTACACACGATATTTATCGCTTGTAACATTCTGATTTACATTGTTTCCAGATATGGTCATCATAAGATAAAACATTTTACCGGATTCAATTTCATCAACAGGCTGAAATCTGCTGTCACCGAATTCAACCTTTGCATTGGTAAGAACTATAGGATTTGAACCATAGTCACTTGCCATTACATCAAATGACATCTGTGGAATATTCATTAAAATTATCAGAACTGCTAAAAGCACACTGACAAATCTTAATCTCACAGATTTTTCATTCAACGTTACGTCCTTGCAATTTGTCATATAATATTCTCCTTTCTTAAACATCACACACATACCATAAAAAATTTTTAAATAAATTTCATAATAATAAGTGTGTTTTTTAAGTAATCATACAAATATTTTAAAATATTTGTATGATAAATTATATCACGCCATTGTATAAAAATCAATATGATGTAAAATATTTCTACATTAAAAATGAAATGTAAAAAAAAGAAACATTGTGCAAAATACACAATGTTTCAGATTATAAAAAGCTTGAAATTTTATTTAAATCAGCGATTGCCAAAGAGTCCTCCAAGCATTCCTCCAAGTCCTCCGCCAGAGTTTCCTCCACCACTCATACCATTAAAAGCATTACCAAGATTACTGAAAGTATCTCCTACATTGCCCATAGCACCACTGAGTGACTGGTTATTCTGAATATGCTGACTTTCACCGTGATTATCAAGACCAATATCAAGACCGCTCTTTCTTTCTGTTGGCTGTACAATTACCTTGTAGCCAGGCTGTTTATATTCAAGCATATATGATTCGCCTGAAGCCTGTCCAATAAGGTTTTTCCAGGAAAGGTCAAGCTTAAATCCAGGGTCAGGACCTGTAAATGCAACCATTGCATCAGGGTCTACACAGCAAGGAGTATCAAATACAAGAGGGTTACCATCTGTCATAATTGCAACCTGAGCCCCTGGACCTTTACCTGTAAGCTGTGATGTAAAAAGACCCTTCTGAGAAACAACACCTACGCCAAGCATTTTAAGGCTATACTGAACAGAATCATTGAACGCAAGTAAATCTTCACTTTCAACAGCGATTGACTGTCCTGGAGCAAGATTTATTACTGTGATATGCTTTGCTTCACAAGCATAGTATGAAACTGTCTGACCTCTGCCACCAACTTTCATAAGAGGAATATTTTCACCTGTAATTCTTCTTCCAATCTGTCCGAGGAGAGCCTGTGCAGGATTTCCTCCAGGACCGAGAAGAACTTTTTCAAAATGGCACTGACCATAATATCCAATCATAGCACCAGCTTTTGTGTAAAGCTGACCTTGTCCATCACCTTTAGCACAGAGTGCAAGTTCATTAACTGTTTCTAATGTAAACATAAAAAACACCTCACAAAAAAATTTTTTAATTATCCAGCAACATTTACACCGTATCTTATACAAAGACCTTCAAGGTCATCGCCTGTACCCATTCCGACAGGATTAAATCTCCATTCTCCGCCTTTAAGATAAAGTTCACCGACAACCATAGAAACAACTTCTTTATAATATTCAGAAAGACTGAATTTAACAAGTTCTTTTCCAGTAGCGTTATCAGTTACTCTTATGTAGGCATTCTGAATCTGTCCGAAATTATAGCCATTTTCTTTTGCTTCATTGATAGTAACAACAAATACAAGTTTAGCTACTTGTGGGTTAAGCTGTGAAAGATTAATGTCTATTATTTCATCATCTCCATCGCCCATACCTGTGGAATTATCTCCGTGATGAACCACAGCACCATCAGGGCTTGTAAGCTGACCATAGAATACAAACCAGTCATCACCGATAACCTTTTCATTTGCTCCAAGGAGGAAAACTTCGCTGTCAAGGTCATAGCTTGTATTCATACCTACGTCCCAGCCAAGACCTACTCTTATATTGTTAAGATTAGGACTAATCTTTGAAAGACTTGTTTTCTGACCTTTTTTAAGAATTACTCCACCACCTGATGAAGCTGTATTCTGTGGAGCTGATGCAGTATACTGTGGCTGAGCAGTTGGCTGTGGTGTTGGTGCAGTGTATTGTGGCTGAGGGGTTGGCTGTGGAGCTGGTGCAGTGTATTGTGGCTGAGCAGTTGGCTGTGGTGTTGGTGCAGTAAACTGTTGCTGTGGCATTGTCTGTGGTGCAGACGTTGAACCGAGTGAATTCAAATCCATTGCAGGTTTTGAATTCATAGGAATATTAAACATAAAAAAATCTCTCCTTTCAATGTACTTTATAGTATTTATTATATGATAATCTGACTGTTTTGTCAATTAAAACTGTAAAAAATAATATAA
>JAZKXQ010000346.1:0-5532 GCA_045611725.1 Oscillospiraceae bacterium | reverse complement strand
TAAAAATTGCAATAGTTTTGCGAAAATTTCTTCGATTATTAAAAAAATTTGTTGAAATCGACTAAGTTTTTAGTATTATAATAAGGCATTTTAACTATTTGAAATTTGATATTTCAAAATTGTTGCATATTTTTTGCTTAAATTTGCATAAACGCATTGACAAAAACTTGATTTTATTTTATAATAATAACATCATATTTATGAAAAATAAGGAGAATTTTTTATGTCTGTTACACTCAAAGATGTTGCCTCATTTGCAGGAGTTTCACCGTCAACAGTTTCAAGAGTATGCAAGGATAACCCATCAATAAGCCGTGAAACAAAAGAAAAAGTCCGTAAAGCTATGGAACAGCTGGGATATGAATATAGTTTTCAATCAGTATCCGAAAAAGAAAGCAAAACTATCGGAATTATTCTTCCCCCATCTTCAAAAGAATCTTTTGAAAATTCATTTTATCTTGAATTAATCCGTGGAATAACTCAGTTCTGTAATCAAAGAAAATATATGAATACAATAATAACAGGAAATGATGCGGAAGAAATTCTCAGCGTTATCAGTAATCTTGTTAAAAATTCTCAGATTGATGGATTTATAGTTACTTATTCAAAACAAAATGACCCTGTTATTGATTATCTCTATAATGAGGGATTATTATACATAGTAATCGGAAAAGCTTATAAATTTGCAAATCAGACAGTTTATGTTGATAATGATAATGTAATTGCATCAATGGAAGCAACTGAATATCTTATAAAACTCGGACACCGCAATATTGCGTATCTTGGAAGCGACAGCAATCTTATGTTTTCAGCTGATAGAAAATCAGGCTATCAACTTGCACTTCTAAATAATAATATTAAAGTTGATTGTGATAATATAATAGAATTGCCATTTATTCCAGAAGAAAATTCAACAGCTGTAATTTCTCTGCTTAAAAGAAAAAATCGTCCTACAGCAATTCTTGTAAGTGACGATTTATTTGCAGTTGCTCTTGAAAGAGCCTGTATAGAAACAGGAATTTCCATACCTGATGATTTATCCATTATTTCATTTAATAATTCACTTTTTGCCCGTCTTACATCTCCACAATTAACATCTGTGGATATAAATTCTGTTCAGCTTGGTATTGAAGCTGCTTCACAAGCTATAAACCATATTGAAAATCCAAATCTTCTTGCCACAAAAATCATAGTTCCACATAAGCTGATAGAACGTCAAAGTTGCAATAAAAACAAAGGGAAAATCTACTAAAGATTTTCCCTTAAAAATTAATATCCATTCGGCACTGTTGTAACGGCAGGAGCAGTCCATTTAGGAGCTGATGTTGCTACAGTTGTTGACGGTGCTGTCCACTTAGGAGGTGCTGTGGTAGCTATGGAAACTTCATTTGTATATGAATTATCTATTTCAGACAATGCTCCCAAAAGATATGTAAGCATTGCATCATATGAAACAGGTGTAAGATGTATTCCATCACCACCTGAATATGTCGTTCCAAGTGAATTCCACTGATTTTTTAATGTCTGTGCAGCATTTACATAATAAATTGGAATATCATTCCTTTCACTTACCATATTATATAAAGCCTCATTATAAGTATCTATCTTCTGATTTGTACTATGTGAAATACCTGCTGCAATAGGAGTTATAGCCATAATTATAAATTCTGAATCTGGAGAAACTGTGTGAAGCTCATTTATATTCGCAGTATAATTATTTATAAAATCCTCCACAGTTCCTATGTTAAGGTCATTCATACCCATAGACATACAGATATATTTCGGTTTAAGTATCTTTATGGAATCTACTACAGAATATTCAGCACCATTAAGAGTAACTTTAAAATCGTGAATATTTCTTGCACCAAGAGAACCTGTTGCCATTACTTGACGCTCTGGAAGTCTTTTATATACTTTAAAACCAGAAGCAATTGAATCCCCTACTATTACAAATCCTTCAGTATTTAATGAAGAAAGCTGGTTTAATGTAAGTGAAGTAAAGTTTGAAGAATATGTTCCAAGTTCCTTTGAACCTTTTGGATAAACCATTGCAGTAGTCGTTGTTTCAGTGGTAGTTTCTTCAGTAGTAGTTTCTTCTGTATCAGTAGTAGTAACCGAAGTTGTTACAATAGTTTCAGCTGTAGTATTGGAAACAGTAGTTGATACTGTTTCCGTATAAGCAATAGTTTCAGCCGGAATATCTGTTTTTAATGTATCATCGCCTGTATCTGCAATTGCAACCCTGTCAATAACTCCAAAAACAGCAAAAGCTATAGTAAGAGAAACCATTGCTATAAGATAAGGGGTACTTGCATTATTCATATCAAAATTAAATTTCAAAATAAATCTCTCCCGAAAAGCGATAATTTTCGCTATTAAATTTTATATCATTTTTACTAAAAAATAACTTTAAAGACTATCTGTTATCAACTTTTTCGGGATACATATCGTGTTGCGTAAGTCTTTCAAAGGCAACTTTTTCCCATACTGTATCTTTTCTTCCATAGTTACAATAAGGGTCTATGGATATTCCTCCTCTTGGAGTAAATTTTCCCCATACTTCAATATATTTTGGATTCATAAGCTTTATTAAATCCTTCATAATTGTATTAACGCAATCTTCGTGAAAATCCCCGTGATTTCTGAAACTGAAAAGATAAAGTTTCAAGGATTTACTTTCAACCATTTTAATATCCGGAACATAGGAAATATAGATTGTCGCAAAATCGGGTTGTCCTGTTATTGGACAAAGACTTGTAAATTCAGGGCAGTTGAATTTTACAAAATAATCATTTTCAGTATGTCTGTTTACAAAAGTTTCAAGAACATCAGGACAATAATCATCAGGATATTTTGTATTCTTGTTTCCTAAAAGCGTTAAATCTGACATAAAAAACATCTCCTCTATTATTTCATAATCGGGTCGGAAATACCATTTTCCTCAAAGGCTTTTATACGGTCAATGCAAGTGCCACATATTCCACAAGGCTTTTCATTTCCCTCATAACAGCTCCAGGTAAGATGATAAGGCACATTAAGTTCAATACCTTTTCTGACAATATCAGCCTTATTCATATTTACAAACGGAGCTTTTATTTCAAGCTGTTTTCCACTTCCCTCATAAATCGCAGTATTCATTGCATTATTGAAAACCTCTGAACAATCAGGATAGGCATTTCCTGCTGAATCATCACTGTGAGCACCATAAAAAATTATACTGCATTGTTTTGAAAGAGCAATACTTGCCGCCGAGGCAAGAAAAAGACCATTTCTGAACGGAACATATGTCGAAACAGGTTTGCCATCTGTTTTTTCAAGCTGATTTGCATAGCTTTCCTTTGGTATTTCATCTTCTGAATGTTTTAAAAGCGAACAATCTGAAAATTCAAACATTTTTGACAAATCAAGCTCAATAAGTTCTGTTTTATAATAATCAGCAATAATTCTTGCCGATTCAATTTCCTTTGTATGCTTCTGACCATATGATATTGAAAGTGCTGTAACATTTTCATTTCCATATTCATTAATAGCCATAGCAAGACAAGTTGTACTGTCAACTCCCCCACTGAAAAGAACCATAACTTTCATATTAAAACATCTCCATATTATTTCAATCTCATCTGAAGACTTAAATCGTTTTCAAATCTTCCCCTTAAAGCTGTAGTATAAGTCTTTGCAGATGTATTTTTTATACCTCTTGCAGTCATACAGCTATGGTTTGCTTCAATTACAACGGCAACATCGGGAGAACCTGTAACTTCCTGCATAATTGATGCTATATCATTGCCTATGCGTTCCTGTAATTGAAGTCTTTTAGCAACCATATCAGCAATACGAGCAATTTTGCTAAGTCCTATAACTCTGCCATTGGGAATATAAGCAATGGTAACCTTCATATTATACATAAGAGCCATATGATGTTCACAGTAGCTGAAAACCTCAATATCCTTTACAACTACCATATCATTCCCTGTATTTCCGTTAATATCCTCATCAAAAGTCTTGCTGAACATCTCTGCTATTTCGTGATTTGTATAATTCATTCCCTCAAAGACTTCTTCATACATTCTCGCAACTCTGTCTGGAGTATCTTTAAGACCTTCTCTGTCGGGATTATCCCCAAGAGCCTTTAAAATCTCCCTTATATGATAACGTATCGCATCTTTATCTATTGCCATTGTTTCACACTCCTTTCTTATCGGGCGACCATATTATTTTATGGAGCTGGAGCTGTAAATTAACATCATTCAGTTTTCTTTCTTTCATAAATTCAACAATAGTTTCGGACTCTATCACACTAAATACAGGACTTATATAAACACTGCATTTTTCAGTAAGATTATATTTTTTAATAATATTATAAGTCACCTCAAGGTCATAATGAGAACCTGCAACAAATTTTACTGTATCGCATTTTGCAAGATATTTAAAATTATCAGTATTCATAAACTTTTCCATATTGCTCATAGGTAGCTTATAATCAACAGTAAGACCTGGACGGCAGGAAAGACGGCTTATTTCACTTATATCAATACTTCCGTTGGTTTCAATCTCAATATTCAAATCAGTATTATATGAAAGAGTTTCAATAAATTTCTCAATATCAGGCTGAATAAGAGGTTCTCCTCCCGTAACAGTAACATTTTTAATTCCTGTTGAAAGAATATAATCGCATATTTCATCTTCTGTCATAAGTTCATATGAAGTATCTTTCTGATTTGCCCATTTAGTATCGCAGTATGAACAGTTTAAATTACAACCTGTAAATCTTATGAATACAGCAAGTTGTCCTGCACGAGTTCCCTCTCCGTTTATGCTTATAAATTTTTCCGCTATTTTAAATGTACTCAAAAAATTCACTCCTCTGAATATACTGAACAGTTATGTTCTGTTTCATAGACTTCAACAGCCTTTACATTATAGCCTTTTAATTTAAGCATTCTGAAAATAATTCTTGAAAAATTTTCAGCAGTAGGACGACATTCTATCTGAATAACCTTAAAATTCTCCTCCTCAAGACATTTAAGAGTTTTAGGTTTAAGGGAATTTTTTTCTATAATAAGAGAATGGTCAAAAGAATCTGCAATATCTTTCAAATCCTTTTTGAATATGCCGAAATCTATAAGCATACCTCTCATCTGACCATCTTCAACAAGATTTTCACCATATATTTCAGCAATAATCTTCCATCTGTGACCGTGTATATTTGAACATTTTCCCTCATATCCCGAGAGAAAATGAGCGGAATCAAATTCAGCCTGAGATTTAAGAATATACATAAAAACCTCCGTAAAAATAAATGAAAAGGCACGGGCATAGCATACCCGTACCATAAAAAGTCCGAGTTTTATTTTAGGACAGGATGGTACTAACGAACTGTCCCCCCGCTTTTTTGAAAAAAAGCTTGGCAAAAAACTTTAATTTTATTATCTTGTTTTCTTCAAGAAATCAATTTGATTTAACCCGATTTACATTAGACCTGTTTAATAACCTATTTTTGAAAATTATATATACCACAAATCAAAGCGACAC